>CALATR010000142.1 GCA_937891875.1 uncultured Pseudomonadota bacterium
CCGGCCCGCCACTCCCCCGCTTGCGGCAACACGACTCCCGCCAGACGATCGGCGCCCCCGCCACTCCCCCGCTCGCAGCAACGGCACCCCCGCCGATTCAGTCCCCCTCGCCTTCGACTGGCGCATCCCGCTCCACCGGCGTAGCCGCAGTGCCGGAGGAGTCATGCCCGCGCACCCGATCCGCCTGTACGACACGCGCACCCGCAGCATCCAGGAAGTCCAGCCCGTCGAGCCGGACACCGTCAAGCTCTACCTCTGCGGCATGACCGTCTACGACCACTGCCACGTCGGTCACGCGCGGGCGATGATGGTGTACGACGCCCTGGTTCGCTACCTGCGACATCGCCGGTGGAACGTTCAGTTTGCGCGGAACATCACCGACATCGACGACAAGATCATCACCAAGGCCAAGGCCGAGGGCGTCGAGCCCCTGGAGCTGGCGCAGCGCTACATCGACTCGTTCCACGAGGACATGGAAGCGCTGGGCACGGTGCCGCCGGACTTCGAGCCCCGGGTCAGCGAGACCCTGGACGGCATTCGGGACATGATCGGCGCCCTCATCGAGCGCGGCCACGCCTACGTCGCCGACGGCACGGTGTGGTTCGATGTGCGCTCGGACGCCGACTACGGCTCGCTCTCCGGCCGCACCCTCGACGGGCTGCAGTCGGCGGATCCGGAGGGTGGCAAGCGCTTCTCCGCGGACTTCGCCCTGTGGAAGGCGGCCAAGCCCGGCGAGCCCTCCTGGCCAAGCCCCTGGGGTCCGGGACGTCCCGGCTGGCACATCGAGTGCTCGGCCATGGCGGTCGACACGCTGGGCAAGACCATCGACATCCACGGCGGCGGCCTGGACCTGGTCTTCCCGCACCACGAGAACGAGATCGCCCAGTCCGAGTGCGCGACCGGGTGCCGCTTCTCGAACATCTGGATGCACAACGGCCTGCTGACGGTCGGCTCGGGCGCCAAGGGCGGCGGTCGGTCGCACCGGGAGGCCGAGGGCTCGGACGAGGACCAGGTCGACGCGAAGATGGGCAAGTCGAAGGGCAACGCCTTCGTCATCCGCAACGCGCTCGAGCTGGTGCCCGCGGAGGCCGTGCGGCTCTACTACCTGCAGACGCACTACCGCTCGCCGCTCCCCTGGAACGACGACGCGCTGCTCGAGTCGCTGGCCATGCTCGCCCGCCTGTACGAGGCCCGGGAGCAGGCCCTCTCGTTCGGCGGTGAGGAGGACGCGGACAACGTGGCGCGGTCGCTGGGGACCGACGCGATGAAGGTCCTGGAGCTGGGCCGCAGCTTCCGGGATCGCTTCTACGCCGCCATGGACGAGGACTTCAACACCTCGGCCGCACTCGGGCTCGCCTTCGAGCTGGCCCGGGCGATCAACCGCCTGGGCAACCACAAGAAGGCGAAGAAGCGCGCTGGCCCGGTCGTCGGGCCGGCCATCGGTGCGCTCACGCTCCTGCCGGAGACCCTGGGTCTGCTGACGATGAGCGGCGAGGACTTCCAGGAGGAGGTCCGCACCAAGCGCCTCAAGGCGACGGGCGTGGCGCGCGAGTCCGTGGAGCAGCTGCTCGCGGACCGTCAGGCGGCCCGGGAGTCCAAGGACTGGGCCCAGGCGGACGCGCTCCGCGACCAGCTCGACCAGCTCGGCGTCATCGTCATGGACACGCCGACCGGCCCGACCTGGAAGGTCCGCCTCGAGTAGTTCGGGCCGTACAACGCCAGCAAGTCACGGCCCGCCCCGGTGCATCCGGCGGCGGACCGATCTGCCTCAGAAGTTCACGCCCACGCCGAGCCGGCCATAGACCTGCCCGTCGGTGAGCTCGCCCAGCTCGGAGCCGGAGTTCTCGCCCAGGACGATGACCCGCCGGTCCATGACGCCCAGACCGCCGTCCAGGAACACCTGCTCGGTGACGTCGTACGACACGTGGCCGTCGACGACCAGGCCCAGCCAGTCCGCCACCCCGACCATGCGCCCGCCGACGCTGCCCTGGATGGTCAGGGCGCCGACGTCCGCACCGATCTCGCCGCCGAAGCCGAGGCCCTGCACGTACAGCGACTGGTAGTCGGCGGTGCCCTGCTCGAACGAGCCGGTGAAGTAGAGGATGTCGGAGCCGTGGTAGCCGGCACGCGCGCCGATCCAGAAGTGGTTCTCGCCGACCACGAACGGGTAGCGACCGCGGGCGTCCAGGTGGAAGTTGACCAGGCTGTCGGTGACGGTGCCGGTGAAGATGTCCGCCGTCATGCCCCAGCTGGAGATCCGGAACTGGGTCTCAAAGCCAACGTACGG
>CALATR010000143.1 GCA_937891875.1 uncultured Pseudomonadota bacterium
GGCGGGCGCAGACCAGCTCCACCTGGGCGAGCGGTGCCAGGTCCTGGTCCTCGCCGCCCTGCAGCCAGTAGCCGATGCGCTGCTGGCGCTCGTCCAGCTCGCGCCGCGCGTCGCCCTCGGGCACGACGATGACCAGCAGCGGCACCTTGCGGTTCACCGCGCGCTCCCAGGCTTCGGTGAGGGCGGCGCGGCGCTCCTTGGGCGTGACCGCGGCGAGGGCGAGGGGCGTGCTGGCGAGCGCGGCCGCAGCGAGGGCGCCGAGCAGGATGTCGCGCCGGTTCATCAGGACCTCTCGAAGACGTCGTAGAACGCGAGGAATCGGGCCTCGTACGGCTCCGCGTGGCCCATGCCGCAGCGCACCCCCAGCTGGATGCCCGGGTCGGGGTCGGTGGCGGCGTACTCCACGGAAGTGCCACATCCCAGGTCGGTCGCCCAGTGGGCGCCGGGCGGTGCGGCGGTGACCCAGCGGGCCCGGGCGTCCGCGGCGGCGGCCCTGGTGCTGGCGGTCAGCCCCTCGGACTTCAGGACGCGCAGCACGCTGCCGGCGAAGGCCTGGCGCTCGGCGGCGATCACGACGCTGGACCGATCGGGGGCGGGGCGGGCGGCGGGCACGGCGTCCAGCACGACGATGGAGCGCCAGGTGGGCGTGGGCTGATCGACGCGGACGAGCACGAACCACGCGTCCTTGGCCTTGGACACGCCCGGCACGAGGCGGTCGAGCTCGGCGAGCGTGGCGCAGACGGGCTCGACCAGGGCGAGGGGCGCCAGATCCTCGTCCGCAGCGTGGTTGAGCCAGATCCCCATGCGCCGGCCGCGCTCCCAGCCGGCGTCTTCGTCGACGATGACGACCAGGAGCGGCCGGGCGCGCTTGGCGGCGCGCTCCCAGGCCTCGGAGAGCAGGGCGCGGCGACGGCTGGGCGACACACCGGCGAACGACAGGGGTCCCACGCCGAGGGCGGCGGTCGCCAGGGCTCCGAGCAGCAGATCACGCCGGTTCATCGCCATCTCCTAGGACAACACGTCGTAGAACGCGAGGAAGCGCTGTTCGTGGGGCTGCACGTGGCCCATGCCGCACAGGAGGCCGAGGCGACCCGGGTCGGGCTTCTCGTCCTTGGCGTACTCGATGGTGGCGCCGCAGCCGCCCGGACGCAGCCAGTGGGAGCCTGGCGGCGCGTTGCGGACCCACAGCTCGCGGGCCCGGGCGGTGGCGACCTGGGCGGTGGACGGGTCCGGGGTCAGACCCTCGCTGGCCAGCACGCGCAGCAGGCTCGTGCGGAAGGTGGTGGCCCGGGTCTCCTTGGCGCGCTCGGTGTGCGCCTCGATGAACTGGAAGTACTCCACCCGGAGCCGCTCCCAGTCGACCTCGCCCTCGATCTCCTTCGTGTGCTCGAACGCCCAGTCCTCGAAGTCGGGGATCTGGCTGCCCTCGGGCTCGTCCGGCACGACGACCGAGCGCCAGGTCGCGGTCGGCTGGTCGACGCGGACGAGCACGAACCATGCGCCGCTCGCGTCCTTCACCCCGGGCACCAGGCGATCCAGCTCCTCGAGGGTGGCGCACACCGGCTCGACCAGGCCCAGTGGCGCAAGATCGTCGTCCGACGCGAAGTTCAGCCAGGAGCCGATCCGTCGCCCCCGGCTGCGATCCTGCTCGTCGATGATGAGGACCAGCAGCGGACGGGCGGCCCGGGTGGCCCGATCCCACGCCTCGGTGAGCATGGCGCGCCGACGCGTGGGCGACACTCCGGCGAAGGCGAGCGGGGTCGCCGCGAGGGCAGTGGTGGCGAGGGCACCGAGGAGGAGCTGGCGGCGATTCATGCGGTTCTCCCCAGATCAGCTGGCGATGTCCCAGAAGTGGAGGAAGCGCTGGGCGTAGGCCTCGACGTGGCCCATGCCGCAGCCCACCGCGTACATGCCGTTCTCTTCGGAGTCGTCGGGGTTGCGCTCGATGTGCATGCCGCAGCCTCCCGAGACCGCCCAGTGGGTGCCTGGCGGCGCTTGCTTGACCCAGCCGTCGCGGGCGAGGGCCGCGTGCACGCTGACCGGCTGGTTTCCGGCCAGGCCCTCCGAGGCGAACACCCGGCCGGCGGACTGGCGGAACGCGACCAGCTCGGCCTCCAGGCGGACCTTGCCGGCGGCCTCCTCGTGCGCCTGGTAGCGCTGCCGCAGCTCACTCCAGTCCAGGTCCCGCTTGGAGGTGGCGGTCTCCTTGGCGACGAAGTCCTCGTAGGAGAGCGCCATGGCGGAGGGAGGCACGTCGGGCACGACGATGGATCGCCAGGTGGGCGTGGGCTGATCGACGCGGACCAGCACCATCCAGGCGGTGCTGGCGTCCTTCACGCCGGGCACGAGGCGATCGAGCTCCTCCAGCGTCGCGGCGGCGGGCTCGAGTCCGGCGAGGGGGGCGAGGTCCTCGTCGGGGGCGTTGTTGAGCCAGATGCCGAAGCGCTGGCCCCGGTCCCACTTGTGGTCGTCATCGGGCACGATGATGACCAGCAGCGGGCGGCCGACCCGAGAGGCACGCTCCCAGGCCTCGGTGAGCTTGGCTCGACGGCGCTTGGGGCTGACGCCGCCAAAAGCCAGGGGAGAGGCGGTCAAGGCGCCGAGGGCGAAGGCTCCGGCGAGCAGCTGGCGGCGGTTCATTCGACCTCCCCGACGGTCACTTCGACCCGCTGCACGCGGACCACGTCCATGCCCAGCTGCACGACCGGCTCGCCGTTGACGTCCAGGGTCCAGCTGGCGAAGGGGCGGCCGTCGTGGGTGCCGTGGCGCACCTGACCGTCCAGGGAGAGGGCGACCTCCTTGCCGTGCATCATGTAGTAGCCGACGTGGGGGCGCAGCTCGGCGGCGTTGGCGGGCAGCACCACGACCGAGCCCTCGACCCGGCCGCGACCGGAGCCGTCGACCCCGCCGCCGAAGAGGCCGGCCAGGAAGCCACCCAGCCCGCCAGACGACGCGCTTGAGCCGCCGCTGCCGGTGTCGTAGGGCGACAGGCCGTTCGAGATCCCCGGCGCGACCGGGGCGTTGCTCACGCGGCCGTCGAGGTCTTCGAGCTCCAGGGTCCACACCGCGTACAGCCCGTCGACCCGGGGGGACCAGGCCAGCTCGTACAGGGCGTCGGGCCCGTCGATGTCGAGGCTCCCGCCGAGGTCGGTGACCTGCACGCCGACCAGGGAGTCGGCCAGCTCTTCGAGCGCCTCGGGCTCGCCGTCGACGATGACCGCGGTGGCGTCGATGTCCCAGCCGATCACCGCGCGGGTGATCAGGGGCTCGCCGTCGTCGACGTCGATGCGCACCAGCTCGTCCGGGCCGACCTCGAGCTCCAGGATCTCGCCGTCATCGGTGAAGACCTCGACGAGTCCGTCGACCTCCACCGGCAGCACGGGCGCCATGGCGACGTCCTCGACGACCAGCTCGTAGTTCAGGTCGCGCGCACCCTCGTCCAGGATCACGAGGCCCGGCATGCCCGCGGACGCACACGCCGAGCCGAGCAGCAGGATGGCGACAGGCCACAGCTTCATGGAACCTCCCCTGGACCAACGCGACCGTGGCCCGGACCTTACAGAGTCCCGCAGGAGTTTTCGGTTCACGCTTTCTCCGGGTCACCCTGCCACCGTACCCGGAAGCCTGCTCGCCGCTGTTGCAGGATGTACGTCAGCTGTGGCGCAGGGCGATCAGTCCGGGTCCGACGCGATCTCGGACCGGCAGGTGTCCCGCTCGTCCTGGTAGACCTGCTGGATCGTCACCTCGTTGAGGGTGGCCTCGGTGCCGTGGAGCTCGGCCTCGACGTCCTCCATGCCCGGGCACCCGCTGAACGTGGACGCGGGGAGCGTGCCCTCGAGCCGGTGCGTGGCCCAGTCCAGGCGGGCGATCCAGCGGGTCGGCTCCTCGTTCCACGCCAACATGCTGGCCACCTCGTCGAGCTCCTCCACCAGTCGTCCGTCGTCGGTGGAGACCTCGGCTGTGACCAGCACCTGCAGCGTGTCGGGGTCCACGGGGTCGCAGAAGTCCGTCCCCGAGCGACCCGGGAACGCCGAGCCCGGTCGCACCGCCAGGGAGGCCCGCAGGGTCGTCTCGGTGCCGTCCGACCAGGTGATCGGCGTGAAGAGCGTCGTCGAATCGAGCTTCTCGGCCAGGGCGTCGAGGCTGACGCCGGCGAAGGCCTCGTCATCCTGCAGGGGCTCGAAGTCGGACGGACAGGTGCTGCAGCCTCCGACCAGCACGCAGAGCACGGCGCAGAGTGGGCGGAGCAGGTGGTTCATCGGGTCCCCCGAGCAGACCCGGGTAGCATACCGCGCTCGTCAGCTGTGGCGCAGCGCGTCGATCGGCTCCAGCCGTGCCGCGCGCCGGGCGGGCCACCAGCCGAACGCGACGCCCATCAGGCCGGAGAAGCCCACGGCGAGCACGACGATGAGTGGGTCGACCACGAAGGGGATGCCGATCAGCACCGAGCCGATGAAGGTGCCGGTGAGGCCGACCAGGATGCCCATCACGCCGCCGAAGGTCGAGAGCACGACGGCCTCGACCAGGAACTGGGTCATGACGTCGGACTCGAGCGCGCCGATGGCCATGCGGATGCCGATCTCCCGGGTCCGCTCGGTCACGCTGACCAGCATGATGTTCATGATGCCGATGCCGCCGACCAGCAGGCTGACTCCGGCGACGGCGGCCAGGAACGTGGTCAGGATGCCGGTGATGTTGCCGACCATGGCGGCCATCTCGCGGGTGTCGCGCACGCTGAAGTTGACGCTCGCCTCGGAGCGCACGCCGCGGCGCTCGCGCATGAGGGCGTCGAGATCGCGGCTGACCGCGCTCATGGTCTCGGGCGCGTCGGCGGACACGAAGATGGTGCCCACGTCGGTGCTGCCGGCCAGGCGGCGCTGGACCACCCGGATGGGCATGATGACGAGGTCGTCCTGGTCCATGCCGAAGGTGTTCTGCCCCTCGGCCCCCAGCACGCCGATCACCTCGCAGGTGACCTTTCCGAGCCGGATCTTCGCTCCCAGCGGGTCGCTGTCGCCGAGCAGCTCCTCGGTGATGGTCTGGCCGACGATGCAGACCGCGGCGCCGGAGCGCTCCTCCCCCTCGGTGAAGGCGCGCCCGACGGCCAGCTCGCGGCCCATGACGTCGAGCCACTGGGCGTTCGTGCCGACGACCGAGGTGCTCCAGTCCTGATCGCCCACGACGGCGATGGCGGCGGCGTTCATGGTCGGCGCGACCGCAGCCACGTGGGGGACCTGCTCGGCGATGGCGTCGGCGTCGGCCATGGAGAGCGGCGGGGCGGGCGTGTGGGCGCCCGGACCGCCGCCGGTGCCGCTGTCGATCATGAGCATGTTCACGCCCAGGCTCGCCAGATCGCCCTGGATGGAGCTGGTCGCGCCCTGGCCCAGGCCGACCATCGCGATCACCGCGGCCACGCCGATCAGGATGCCCAGCGAGGTCAGCGCCGTCCGGGTGATGTTGCGGGCCAGCTCGAGCACGGCCATGCGCACGGCGTTGAGCAGGACGACCATCACACCACCCCCAGGCTGACCGGGCGGCGCTCGTCGCGCTCGATGCGCCCGTCGAGGAAGTGCACGATCCGCGGCGTATAAGCGGCCATGTCGGGCTCGTGGGACACCATGAGGATCGTGATGCCGCGCTCGCGGTTGAGCCGGGTCAGCAGCTCCATGATCTCGTGGCTGGTGGTGCTGTCGAGGTTGCCGGTGGGCTCGTCGGCGAGCAGCACGTCGGGCTCGGTGACGATCGCCCGAGCGATGGCCACCCGCTGCTGCTGACCGCCGGAGAGCTGGTTCGGCCGATGGTGTGCGCGGTCGCCCAGGCCCACCTCGTGCAGGGCCGCCAGCGCCTTGCGCCGCCGCTCGCCGCCGCCCACCCCCCGGTAGACCAGGGGCAGCTCGACGTTCTCGACCGCACTGCTCCGGGAGAGCAGGTTGAAGCCCTGGAACACGAAGCCGATGTAGTGGCGGCGCAGCAGGGCGCGGGAGCGGCGATCGAGGCCGGTGACCTCGACGCCGCGGAAGTGGTAGGTGCCCGCCGTCGGCAGGTCCAGCAGTCCGAGCGTGTTCATCGCGGTCGACTTGCCCGAGCCAGACGGTCCCATCAGCGAGACGAACTCCCCCCGGTGCACGTCCAGATCGACGCCGGCCAGCGCGTGGACCGCGGCGTCACCCATGCCGTAGACGCGGGTGATCCCGCGAAGCTGGAGGATCGGGTCGCTCACCTGCCGAGCTCCGAGAGCACGACCGACTGGCCGACGGTGAGCTCGCCGCGGACGGCGGTGAGGCGCCCGTCGGAGCCGAGGACC
>CALATR010000144.1 GCA_937891875.1 uncultured Pseudomonadota bacterium
CGTCCCCGCGCAGCTCGGCCTCGCGGCTCCAGGCCCGGGCGGCCCCCTCGAAGTCTCCCGCGCGGTAGCGGGCGGCGCCGAGGCGCTGGAAGAGATCGGCGTCGTCGGGCCGCTCCTGGGTGAGCTGGGTCAGCTCGCGGGCGGCGTCGCTGTACTTGCCCTCGCGGTAGGCGGCGTCGGCCTGGGCCAGGGACGCGGCGCGGGCGGGCACGGCAGCGGCGAGACCGACGGCGAGTGCGACGGCTGCGGCCATGCCCCAGCGGCGGTGGCCCTCTCCGAGCCAGGACGCGATGAGCACACAGATCACAGCTCCTCCAAGGGGCCAGGGCCAGGCCGCACGCCACCGGATCTTCGGGCGGGTGTCGCGCATGCCGGCTTGCAGCAGGCTGCGGATCTCCCCCTGGTACAGGCGGCGCATGTCCTGGTCGGAAGGCACGGAGTCCACATAGGCACCGCCGCCGATTCGGGCGAGGTCTCGCAGCATCTGCGGCGATGGGGTCGTGAGCACCTGGCGGCCCTGGCGATCGCGCTGCCACAGGCCTTGTCCCAGGGGAATCGGCGCGCCGGCCTCCCCGACGCCGACCGAGAAGATCCGCACCCCGGCGTCCCGGGCCCGGCTGGCTGCGGCGAGCGCCTTGTCCGGCTCGTGCACCTCGCCGTCGGAGAACACGACCATCGCCTTGCCCGCGGTGCTGGTGTCGTCGCTGGCGAGCAGCTCGACCGCCTTGTCGATCGCCTGGTCCATCGCCGAGCCCTGGGCCTGGAAGTCGCGGGTCGACATCTCGTCGGTGAGCATGCGCAGGGCCTGATGGTCGTCGGACAGGGGCATGCGCGGGTAGGCGCCCCCGGCGAAGATGACGAGCCCGACGCGATCGGCCTCCATGATGTCGAGCAGGTCGGCGATCTCGCGGCGGACGCGCTCGAGGCGGGAGGGGTCGACGTCCTGGGCGTCCATCGAGCGGGAGAGATCGACCACCAGCACCAGGTCCACGCCCTTGGCCTGCACGATCTGGACCTGCTTGTCGAAGCGCGGTCCCGCCAGGGCGAGGATGCCGAGGGTGATCCCGGTGAGCAGGAGCACGTCGCGGGCCGTCCGCAGCCCGCGCACCCAGCCAGGCCGGACCTGGTTCTTGACCTCACCCGAGAACAGTCGTCGAAGCCGCGTTTCGTGCAGGCGACCCATGAGGAGCATCAGCCCGGCCAGCAGCGGGATGAGCAGCAGCAGCCACAAGAACCCGGGTGCGGCGAACAGCCCCTCCTCGGCCTCGCTCTCGAAGAGCCAGCGCACGGCGTCGATCACGGCCACCTCCGCAGTCCGACCGTGCGGAAGAAGGCGTGCAGCAGCAGGGCGAGCAGGCCGGGGAACAGGGCGTAGCGGTACCAGTCGTGCCGCTCGATGTCCTCCTCGACCTCCGCGGGGGAGCGCTCCAGCTTGTCGATGTTGTCGTAGACCTTGCGCAGGTGGTTGGCCGAGGTGGCGCGGAAGTAGTGGCCGCCGGTCCGATCGGCGATCTCGGTCAGGGTGCGCTCGTCGAGGCCGTCCGAGCCGGCGCCAAACAGGACGCGCCCGCCGCGCGCCGCGCCGCCCACCCCGATGGTGTAGATCCGGATCCCGAGGTCCTTCGCCGCGTCTGCCGCCTCGAGGGGGGCGTAGCGGCCCGCGTTGTTCTGCCCGTCGGTGAGCAGGATCATGATCCGCTCGGGGTTGTCGACCTGGAGCAGGCGCTTGCTGCCGACGGCGATGGCAGTGCCGATGGCGGTGCCGCGGGCGCCCGCCACGCCGATCTGGACCTGACCGAGCACGTCGAGCAGGGTGTCGTGGTCGAGGGTCAGCGGCACGTGGGTGAAGGCCTCCTCGCCGAACACGACGACGCCGATCCGGTCGTCCGGCCGCCCCTCGACGAACTCGGCGACGACCCCCTTGGCGACCTCCAGCCGCGACAGGGCCTGCCCGCCGCCGGTCAGATCCTGGTTCTCCATGCTGCACGACGTGTCGATGGCGAGCAGGATGTCGAGCCCGTCCTGGGTGCGCTCCACCTTGCGCTCGACCTCCATCGGGGCCGCGAGCGACACGACGAGCATGCCCATGCCGACGAGCAGCAGGGCGCCGGGCAAGAACGCGAAGACGAGCCGCAGGCTGAAGCGCTGGGTGAAGCGATCGGTGCCGGCGACGGCGAGGCGGGCGTTGCCGGTGACCAGGGGCTGCAGCGGCAGGAGCACCGTCGGCAGGAGCAGCAGGAAGGCCAGGGCAAAGCCCCACTCCGGCGCGAAGAGAACCCCGGTGATCGAGAGCAGCACGACCAGGCCGCCGAGGCCGCCCAGCACGTGGCCGACGGTGCGCACCAGCATCCAGGGGTCGATGCGCATCAGGTGTCCCCGTCCCACACGCGGGGCTGCGTGCTGGAGATGAACGTGCGCAGGGCGTCGTCGAGCTCCTCGAACAGGGTCGCCCGGGCGGACGCGTCGGCGTACTTGATGCGGTCGGTGGCGCGCAGGATCCGCTTGGCACGCCCGACATTGCCCTCAGGCAGGTGGGCGAGCTGGTCCAGGTGGGCCAGGATCTCGGAGGTGGTCCAGGCCACCGCGGGGAAGCCCAGGGTGGCCTCGGCGTACTCGCGGAAGATGGTCGAGAGCGCCAGCGCCTTGTCGTAGTCGTCGAGGGTGTCGTCCGCGCGCACGGCGGACCAGCGGCGCAGGGCGACCACGCCGGGGGCCTCGGGCGGCAGCTCGCGGGGCTTGCGACCGGAGAAGGCCCAGGCGCCGAGCCCGATGCTGCCGAGCAGGCCGAGGCCGGTGAGCCCCACGCACACGCCGGCGACGATGAGCGTCGGGGACAGGCGGAAGACCGGCTCCGGATCCTCGATGTCGACGAAGTCGTCGGGCAGGGGCGGGGCCTCGCCGATGTCGATCCAGATGGGATCGGAGGTCGCGGCGAGGGGGGCCTCGCCGACGGTCGTGGTGGCTTGCAGGGCGGGGATCTCGTAGCTGCCGGGCTCGCCGGAGAAGCGGAACCGGCGGGTGAGCACGACCTGGGAGCCCAGGCGCTCCCGCTCGGCAGACTCCACCTCCACGAAGCGCAGGCCACGGGCCTCGGGCTCGGTCAGGGCGACGTCCAGCTCGGGGTCCTGGGTGATCTGCACCGCCAGGGTGGCGATCCCGCGGCCGGGGTCGCCCTCGATCCAGGTGCGCACATCCAGCGGCTGGGTGGACACGGACTCGGTGGGCACGTCCGTGGTGGAGCAGGCCACCGGTCCGACGACCAGCGCGGACAGGAGCAGCAGGGTCTGGCCGGCCTGGCTCACCGGTGGGCCCCCACAGCCTGAAAGTGCTGGTGCAACACCAGGAACGGGTCGTCTTCCGTCGACAGCGCGACCGCCTTGGCGCCCGCCCGCCGCAGCGCCCCGACCCGGGCGGCCACCCCCTGCTGGGCGGCGAAGCTGGACAGGTCGACCAGGCGGGTCCGTCCGGTCTCCGCATCGACGATCTCGGCGAGTCCCATGCCGCGGAAGCCGACGTCCCGGGGGTCGTGCACGCAGATCGCGTGGAGCTGGTGTCGGCGGGCGAGGCGGCGCACGGCATCGCTCCACTTGCCCTGGTCCATGAAGTCGCTGACGAGGATGATCACCGCCCGGCGCCGCTGGGTGCGCGCGACGTACGACAGCGCGGCCTCGATGTTGGTGCCCCGGTGGCGACCCTGCGCCTCGAAGACCGACTGGATGACGGCCCAGACGTGGCCGCGCCGGGTGCGCGGGGGCAGGTACTGCTCGACCCGGTCGGTGAACGTGACCAGGCCGACGCGATCGCGGTTGCGGATGGAGGCGTAGGCGATGCCCCCTGCGACCCGCGCGATCTGCAGGCGCCGCAGGGTGCGTCCGTCCCGTCCACCGCTGCCGACCTTGGTGCTGCCGGACACGTCGACGACCAGCTGGACCGTCTGCTGGCGCTCCTCGCGGAACACCTTGATGAAGGGCTCGCCCGAGCGCGCGGTGACGTTCCAGTCGATGTGGCGCACGTCGTCGCCGGGCACGTACGCGCGGACCTCCTCGAACTCCATGCCGCGGCCGCGCACGGCGGAGCGATAGTCGCCGGACAGGAGCGAGTCCACCCGGCGTCCGGCGGCCACGTGGATGCGGCGTAGCTCGCGGAGTTCCTCGGGAGTCAGCGACACGGGCACCCCCTGGCGCTGGCCGCTTCCGACCTCACGTGATGTCGACCACGTCGAGGAGGCGCTTCACCAGGGTGTCGGCGTCGATGCCGTCCGCTTCGGCCTCATACGTGGGCAGGATGCGGTGGCGGAGCACGTCGGGGGCGATGGCCTTCACGTCTTCTGGGAGCACGAAGCCGCGCCCGTCGAGGAAGGCGTGGGCGCGGGCGGCGCCAGCGAGGGCGATCGAGGCGCGCGGGGAGGCGCCGTACTCGATGCTGCGGGCCATGCGCTTGTCGACGCTGCCCGGGTCGCGGGTCGCGCGCACGAGATCGACGATGTAGCGCATGAGCACGTCCTTGACGCGGATCTCCCGGACCAGCGCCTGCGCGCCCAGCACGTCGGCGACGCTGGCGACCGGGCGCAGGGCCGGCGGCGGCCCTCCGGAGCGGCGGATGATCTCCAGCTCCTCGTCGAGGCTCGGGTAGCTGACCGAGAGCTTCAGGGTGAAGCGGTCCACCTGGGCTTCGGGCAGGGGGTAGGTGCCTTCCTGCTCGACCGGGTTCTGGGTCGCGAGCACCAGGAAGGGGCTGGGCAGGGGGTAGGTCTTGTCGCCGATGGTGACCTGGCGCTCCTGCATGGCCTCGAGCAGGGCGGACTGCACCTTGGCCGGCGAGCGGTTGATCTCGTCAGCGAGCAGCACGTTGGCAAAGACCGGACCCAGGCGGGTCGTGAAGTCGCCCGCCGAGGGCTGGTAGATCTGGGTGCCGATCAGGTCCGCCGGCAGCAGGTCCGGGGTGAACTGGATCCGGCTGAAGTCCAGGTGCAGGGCGTTGGCCAGGGCCTTGACCGCCGTCGTCTTGGCCAGCCCGGGCACGCCCTCGATCAGCACGTGCCCGTTGCAGAGCAGGCCGATGAGCAGGCGATCGACCATGTAGCGCTGGCCGACCAGGATGCGTCCCATCTCGGCCCGCGCGGCCTCGAAGATGGTCGCGGCTTCTGCGATGCGTGCCTCGATGTCGTCGATGTCCGACAAGCGGCCTCCCACTCGGTGGATCCACGTGCGCTCGGTCCATCCCTTACATCACCTGGGCTCGCCGTCATGCGTCCAGACGGGCGTTGACACCCTGCGATACGTCCCGCCCGCAGCGTTGTCTTCGCCAAAGCGCCCGGATCAGCCGAACAACCACCGCCAGAAGCCCTTCTCCTGGACCTGGGTGTCGTGGTGGTCGGCGAGCTTGCGCAGCAGCTCCTCCTCCTCCTCCGAGACCTGCTTCGGCACGTCGACCACGACCTGGACGTGGTGGTCCCCGCGAGGGCCGCGGCCGTTGACCCGCGGTATTCCCTTCTTGGGCATCGGGAAGACCTTGCCCGACTCGCTGCCCTTGGGCACGTGCAGGGTCTCCTCGCCGTCGATCGTGGGCACGGTGATGTCACCGCCCAGCACCATGACCGGGTAGGGGACGGGAATGGTCACGTAGGTGTGGGGGCCGTCGCGCTTGAAGACCTCGTGGGGCTGCACCTGGATGGTGACGAAGAGGTTGCCCGGAGGCGCTCCGGGGTCGCCGACCTCGCCCTTGCCGACCAGCCGCAGCTGCATGCCGGTGTCGACGCCGGCGGGCACGGTGACGGTGAGCTTCTCGGACTGGCGCTGGCGACCGCTGCCCTTGCACTCCTCGCAGCGATCCTCCGGCGAGACGTTCTGGCCGCGACCGCCACAGGTGGGGCAGGTGATGCGGATCTGAAGGAAGCCCTGCTGCTGGATGACCTGACCGGCGCCGCCACAGGTGTTGCAGGAGGACGGGGTGCGGCCGTCCTTGAGCCCGTTGCCGTTGCAGGTCTCGCAGTGCACGTGACGGGTGACCTCGATCTCCCGGCGCACCCCGTGGGCGGCCTCGAGGAAGTCGAGCCGCAGTGGATACTCGAGATCGGCACCGCGACGGGGACCTCGGCGACGACCGCCGCCACGACCTCCGCCGAACATGTCACCGAAGCCGAAGATGTCGGCGAAGGCGCTGAAGATGTCGCCCGCGTCGGTGAAGTTCGGCTCGTAGCCGCTCCCGCGCAGGCCCTCGTGGCCAAACCGGTCGTACACCTGGCGCTTCTCGTCGTTCGAGAGCACCTCGTACGCCTCGGAGGCTTCCTTGAACTTGACCTCGGCCTCCGGATCGTCGGGGTTGCGATCCGGGTGGAACTGCAGCGCGAGCTTCCGGTAGGCCTTCTTGATCTCGACACCGGAGGCGTCGCGGCCGACACCGAGGACGTCGTAGTAGTCGCGTGGCACGCGGCCCTCCAGCGAGCCTGAGCAGCACGCCGCGCCTCCGACATGGAGGCGCGGCGGCGAAGGTCAACTACGCGTCGACGTCGGAGTACTCGGCATCGATGACGTCGTCGTCACCGCCGCCCGAGGATCCGCCAGAGCCGCCCGCGGGACCACCGCCCGGGGCTGCGCCACCGGCGCCGCCGTCCTGCTGGTACATCACCTCGGCGAGCTTGTGGCTGGCCTGCTGCAGCTCGTCCTTGGCAGACTTGACCCGGGACAGATCGTCGCTGTCCTTGGCCTCGCGAGCCTTCTCGAGCGCCGACTGAACGGTGCTCTTCTGGTCCGCGGGCAGCTTGTCGCCGTGCTCGTTGAGGACGTTCTCGGTCTGGTAGATGAGGCTGTCCAGGGCGTTGCGCTCCTCGACCAGCTCCTTGAGCTGGGCGTCGGCCGCCTCGTTGTCCTTGGCCTCGTCCACCATCCGCTTGATGTCCGCCTCGGACAGGCCGGAGCTGGCTTCGATGGTGATGTGCTGCTTCTTGCCGGTGGCCTTGTCGGTCGCCGACACGGACAGGATGCCGTTCGCGTCGATGTCGAACTGGACCTCGATCTGGGGGCGTCCACGCGGAGCGGGCGGGATGCCGTCCAGGCGGAAGTTCCCGAGCATCTTGTTGTCCTTCGCCATCGGACGTTCGCCCTGGTAGACCATGACGTCGACCGCGGTCTGGTTGTCCGCCGCCGTCGAGAAGGTCTCCTTCTTGGACGTCGGGATGGTCGTGTTGCGCTCGATGAGCTTGGTCATCACGCCGCCCAGGGTCTCGATGCCCAGGGAGAGCGGGGTGACGTCGAGCAGCAGCATGTCGGTGACGTCGCCAGCCAGGACGCCGCCCTGGATGGCCGCGCCGACGGCCACGACCTCATCGGGGTTCACGGTGCGGTTCGGCGCCTTGCCGAACAGCTCCTGGACCTTCTTCTGGACCAGCGGGATGCGGGTCGAGCCGCCGACCAGGATGACCTCGTGGATGTCCGAGGCGCTGCACTTCGCGTCCTTGAGGGCCTTGCGGCAGGGCTCGAGGGTGCGGTCGATGATCGGGGTGATCATGCGCTCGAACTCGGCGCGGGACAGGTCCTTCTGCAGGTGCTTGGGACCCGACGCGTCGGCGGTGAGGAAGGGGAGGTTGATCTCCGTCTTCGCCGCGCTGGACAGCTCGATCTTGGCCTTCTCCGCCGCGTCCTTGAGGCGCTGGATGACCATCTTCTGGCTGGCCACGTCGATGCCGGTGTCCTTCTTGAACTCCTTGACGAGCCAGTCGATGAGCACCTGGTCGACGTCGTCACCGCCGAGGTGGGTGTCGCCGTTGGTCGACTTGACCTCGACCACGCCCTCGCTCACCTCGAGGATCGAGATGTCGAAGGTACCGCCGCCGAAGTCGTAGACCGCGATGGTCTCGTCTTCCTTCTTGTTCAGGCCGTAGGCCAGGGCGGCCGCGGTGGGCTCGTTGATGATGCGCTTGACCTCGAGACCGGCGATGCGGCCGGCGTCCTTGGTGGCCTGGCGCTGGCTGTCGTTGAAGTACGCCGGGACGGTGATGACCGCCTCGGTGACCGTCTGGCCGAGGTAGCTCTCGGCCTGGGTCTTCAGCTTCTGCAGCACCATCGCGCTGATCTCGGGCGGGGAGTAGTCCTTGCCCTGCACGCGGATGCGGCAGCCGCCGTTGCTGGCCTGTACGACCTCGTAGGGGAGGCGATCGACCTCCGTCTTCGACTCGTCGAACCGACGGCCGATGAGGCGCTTGGCCGAGTAGATGGTGTTCTCGGGGTTGGTGATGGCCTGACGACGCGCAACGACGCCGACCAGACGCTCACCATCCTTGGTGAAGGCGACGACGGAAGGCGTAGTGCGGTCACCGACGTCATTGACGATGACCTCGGCCTTGTCGCCCTCCATGATGGCGACGACCGAGTTCGTCGTTCCGAGATCGATACCGATGATCTTGCCCATGGGGTGAAGTCCTCCTGGCCGCGACCGGCTGGCCCGTTGCCGACGGTGTTGTCAGCGGGTCCAGTTCCGAACCGGGCGGAATGCTAGACACGTGTGCTGGCCCGTCAACCGATGTCACCGACACCGGATCCGGACCGCTCTCGTGCAACTCGTGGGCACCACTCCCCGGGGCGGCAAGGGGGGAAGATCGAGTCGCGCAGATCGCGGTCGATCAGGAGTCGGCACGACACCGCTTGACGGGTTCCACCACGTGCCTACATGCCGCGGCCCTGGGCTCTCCACAGCGGGTGCCCACCCAACGACAACGCTCCCACCCCATCCCAGGAGCCAGCGACATGACCACCTTTCGTCCCCTGTACGACCGAGTGCTCGTGAAGCGCGTGGAGGCCGAGAGCCGGACCTCCAGCGGCCTCTACCTCCCCGAGAGCGCCAAGGAGAAGCCGCAGCAGGCCGAGATTGTCGCCGTCGGCACCGGCCGCATCGGCAAGGACGGCGAGACCATCCCGCTCGTCGTCGAGCAGGGCCAGATCGTCCTCTTCGGCAAGTACGCCGGCGATGAGGTCAAGATCGACGGCGTCGACCACATCATCCTGCGCGAGGAAGACATCCTCGCCATCATCACCGACTGAAGGCTGGAGGAATCATGGCTGCCAAGACGATCCAGTTCCGCGAGGAGGCCCGCTCTGCGGTGCTCCGCGGCGTCAACACGCTCGCTCGGGCGGTGAAGGTGACCCTCGGCCCCAAGGGCCGCAACGTCGTGCTCCAGAAGAGCTTCGGCGCGCCCGTGGTCACCAAGGACGGCGTGACCGTCGCCAAGGAGATCGAGCTCGCCGACAAGTTCGAGAACATGGGTGCCCAGATGGTGAAGGAGGTCGCGTCCAAGACCTCCGACATCGCCGGTGACGGCACCACCACCGCGACCGTGCTCGCCGAGGCCGTCTTCAACCACGGCAGCAAGCTCGTGGCCGCAGGCGCCAACCCGATGGACCTCAAGGCCGGCATCGACCTGGCAGTGGGCGCCGTCGTCGGGGAGCTCGAGAAGCTCGCCCGCCCCTGCGACACCAACGAGCAGCTCGCCGCGGTCGGCACCATCTCCGCCAACGGGGATGAGGAGATCGGCCGGATCCTCGCCGAGGCGATGGACAAGATCGGCAAGGAAGGCGTGATGACGGTGGAGGAGGCCAAGGGCATGGAGACCCACTCCGACATCGTCGAGGGCATGCAGTTCGACCGCGGCTACCTCTCGCCGTACTTCGTCACCGACAGCGACCGCATGGAGGCCGTCCTCGAGGACGCCTACATCCTGGTCCACGAGAAGAAGATCTCGAACATGAAGGACCTGCTCCCCGTGCTGGAGAAGGTCGCCGAGACGGGCAAGCCCCTGCTCATCGTGGCCGAGGACATCGAGGGCGACGCGCTGGCCACGCTGGTCGTCAACAACCTGCGCAAGACCATGGTCGCCTGTGCGGTCAAGGCCCCGGGCTTCGGAGACCGCCGCAAGGCGATGCTGGGTGACATCGCCACCCTGACCGGCGCCAACGCGGTCATGGAGGACCTCGGCGTCAAGCTCGACGCCATCGGGCTGCAGGACCTCGGCCAGGCCGAGCGCATCGTCATCACGAAGGAGAACACCACCGTCGTGAACGGCGCCGGGTCCGCCAAGGACATCAAGGCTCGGGTCAAGCAGATCCGCACCCAGATCGAGGACACCTCCTCCGACTACGACCGCGAGAAGCTCCAGGAGCGCCTCGCCAAGCTGGTCGGCGGCGTTGCCGTCATCTACGTCGGTGCGGCCACCGAGGTCGAGATGAAGGAGAAGAAGGCCCGCGTGGAGGACGCACTCAACGCGACTCGCGCCGCGGCCGAGGAGGGTATCGTGCCTGGCGGTGGCGTGGCCCTGCTGCGCGCCCAGAAGGTGCTCGACAGCCTCGATGTCCACGGTGACGTCAAGTTCGGCGTCGACATCATCCGCTCCGCCTGCGAGGCTCCCCTCCGCGCCATCGCCGCCAACGCCGGCGAGGACGCCTCCATCATCGTCGCCAAGGTGCGCGACGGTGAGGGCGCCTTCGGCTGGAACGGCGCCACCGGCGAGTGGGGCGACCTGCTGGAGCAGGGTGTCATCGACCCGACCAAGGTCACCCGCACGGCCCTGCAGAACGCCGCCAGCGTCTCCGGCCTGCTGCTGACCACCGAGGCGATGATCGCCGAGAAGCCGGACAGCGACGACGACTGAACGATCGTCCACCGGTCACCTCCCGCGAGGTGACCGGTCCCGCCCGTCCCGCTCGCGGACGGTCCCCCGCCCGCCGTGGTTCGCCGCGACGGGCGGTCGTCTTTTGGGGTCCCGGGTACGTGGCGCGTCGTCGCCCAGCCGGTAGACTGCGGCGACCCACGGAGGCGACATGGACTTCGAGCACGTGCAGGTCGAGATCGAAGACGGGATCGCGACCCTGACCCTCGATCGGCCCGAGCGGCGCAATGCACTGCACGGACCGATGTGGTCGGAGCTTCGCGCGGCCTGTGCGGCCCTTGCGGACGCCGCGCCGCGGGTGGTCATCGTCACCGGTACCGGCGGGCACTTCAGCGCCGGCATGGACCTGCGTCCGGACAACCCGCTCGTCCATCGCCTGGCGCCCGCGCTGATGAGCAAGGACGCGATCGTCCTGCGCGAGATCATCGAGGACCTCAAGGCCTGCGTCGGCGCGCTCGCCGATCTGCCCTGTCCCGTCATCGCCGCAATCGAGGGCGCGTGCCTGGGGGGTGGCCTGGAAGTGGCGTTGTGCGCGGATCTTCGCGTGGTCGGGCAGGGCGCTCGCCTGGGCATGCCCGAGACTCGCTGGGGCCTGGTGCCCGACGTGGGCGGCACCGTCCGCCTGGCGCGACTCGTCGGACGAACCCGGGCGTCGGACCTCATCCTCACCGGGAGGGACACCTGGGCGGACGAGGCGCTGGCCTGGGGCCTGGCCAACCAGGTCGTGCCCGACGGCGCCGCACTCCAGGCGGCACGGGTCATGGCCAAGGCGATCCTGCGCGGGGCCCCCAACGCGACCGCCCAGGTGCTCGCCGTGCTGCGTCAGGTCGACGGGCTCGATGACGACGCGGCGTTCGAGGCCGAGACCCTGGCCGGGATCGGCGCCCTGGTCGGGCAGGAGGCGCTCGAGGGCCTGTCCGCCTTCGCCGAGCGCCGCGAGCCCAGGTGGAAGGCGTGAGGACCGGCCTGCCCCCCGCCGCGGATCTGCTGGTCCGCCTCTGCGTCGCGATCGTCTGCTCGGTCGTGCTCGCCTACCTCGCGCCTCCGGTGAACCTGCACTGGCTGCAGTGGTTCGCCTACGTGCCCATGATGGTCATCCTGCGGCCCCTGCCCGAGGGCGGACGCAGCTGGCTGGGCTGGCTCGTCTCGGCCGACACCTGGCTGGTCGTCCTGTACGCCGTGGTCGGCCAGAGCGGCATCTTCTTCTGGATCGCCCAGACCATCTCGACGTTCGAGGAGAACATCCCGTTCCCGGCGGCACTGGGCATCCTCGGGCTGTTCTCCATCGTCTTCTCCGTGCCCTACATGATCATGTGGTGGTCGCTGCCCACCCTGCGCGCGCGCCTGGGCACCTGGTGGGTGCTCGCCCTGCCCGCGCTGATGGTGCTCATCGAGTACATCGGCATGTGGGTGATCCTGTTCCCCTACAACCAGGGCGTCGGCCAGTACCGGGTGCCGTCGACCTTCCAGCTGGTCTCCGTGACCGGCATCTGGGGCATGACCTTCCTGGTGCTCTTCATCAACGCCGCCATCGCCGAGGTCGTCCTGGCCTGGGGCGAGAAGCGGTCGGTCCCCTTGTGGTGGCTGGGCGTCGCCGCCGGGACCTGGGGGGCGGTCAACCTGTGGGGTGCCTGGCGATACTCCGCCATCGAGGCCGAGCTTGCCGAGGCGCCTCGCCTGCGCGTGCTCCAGCTCCAGGACGACATCGACATGCTCGATCGCATGGCGAAGCCGTGGTGCACCTGGTCCTACTGGTACGACGCCAGCGCGGCCCTCGAGCCCGGCTCCGTCGACCTCATCGTGTGGTCCGAGGGCGGGAGCACCTACCCGCTCAACCTGCCGCCCCAGAAGCGCGGGGGCTCCCGCCAGGGCTGCGAGCTGATCCCCGACCCCGCCGGCGAGCTGCGCGACCTCTCCGCCCGCCTGGGCGCCGAGATCCTCGTCGGCTCCGCGGCCATCGAGTACTACCAGACCCCCGAGGGCCGGCGCAGCTACCGCGCCTACAACAGCGTGTACTTCTTCACCCCCGACGGTGAGGTCGAGCGCTACGACAAGCTCGTGCCGCTGCCCTTCGGCGAGTACATCCCGCTCGCCGAGTACCTGCCCTGGCTGCGCGAGCTCATCCAGGGTCCGGGCCAGTTCTACGCCGGTACCGAGGCGGTCGTGTTCGAGGGGGCGAAGGCCAGCTATGGCACGCCCATCTGCTACGAGGCCATCCTGCCTCACGTCACCCGGCGCTTCGTCGGCTCGACCCTGCTGGTCAACGGCACCCTCGACACCTGGTTCGGCGACACCGCCGCCCCCCACCAGCACGCCATGCTCGCGTCCGTTCGCGCGTACGAGCTGGGCATCCCGATGTTCCGCAGCGCCTACACCGGCGTGTCCATGGTGGTCGAGCCCCACGGGCACATCGTCGCCGAGACGAAGCCGTACACCGAGGTCTCGCGCATCGTCGAGGTGCGCATGGGGGACATCCCCACCGTGTACCGCACCCTCTCCGCCTACGGCCTGCAGGACTGGTTCGCCTGGCTGTGCGGCCTCGGCCTGATCGGCGGTCTGCTGGTCGCGCCGTGGGTCCGTCGCCGGGAGTCCGTGCAATAGCGGGGGCCACGTGGCGGTCCGCCGCTCCTGGACCCGGGGGGGACCATGCATCCGAGAGTGATCGCCGTAGCCTTGGTGGGGACGCTGCTGACCGGCAGCGGTCTCGCACTGGCCCTGGTTGTCGATGGCACCGCGCCCTACGTGCCCGACTGGCCGTCGCTGGGCGGGGCGGGGCTGGTCGTTGGGCTGTGCCTGGCCATCGTCGGCCTGGTCGGTCCGGCGGTCGCCCTGCGCTGGGTGTTCCCCGGGCGGAGCGTGCTGGACGGGGCGATCGCTGGCTTGTTGACGGCGTGCCTCCCCGTGTTCGGGATCCTGATGCCCTGGCTCGGGTTGATGGAGACCGAGCAGCTACGACTCCAGGCCGAGGCCGACCTGCTCCCTCAAGCGGAGTTTGGGGTGTTCCTCTCGAACGCGTTGATCACCCAGCTCTTCGGCGTGCCGCTGGTCAGCCTTGGCGCCCTCTTCCTCGTCGTCCTGGTGTTCGCCGGGATCGTGTGGCTCCTCGGGGCGCCGCTGATCCACCCGCCATCCGGGGGGCCAGCCGCCCGTACGAGGTCCTTCTCCGCGCCTGCGGGCTCGGCGTGCTGGCGCTGGGTCTGGTCCTCGGTCCGGCTGGCGCGACCCTGGGGACGATCCTGCTGCTGCTGCTGATCCCCGCCATCGCACCGCTGACCGGCGACCCCACCGCACTGCCGGCGATGCACGAGCAGCTCGCGGGATTCTGGGGTTGGTTCGCCATCGTCGCGGGGATCGCGATGGCCGCGGTCGGCACGACCTTGTCCCTCGGTATGGCTGCTCGCTGGGTCGTGCGACGCTTCGTGCACGGTCGCCCGCCGGAGCCCGATGACGAGGTCGTCGAGGCATCCGAGCTCCGCGTCCCGATGCCCCGCTGGACTGGTTCGGGCCCAGGATGAGCGGACAGGGCTCCGCCGCCAGCCTCGCGGCCGTCAGCGGTTCGTCGGTGGGAGCCCGGTCCCCATGCTCCCGCCCACCGTGCTCCTCATGTGGCCCTGGAAAAAAAGCGAGGGCCACACACGGGGGCGGGAGTGGAGACCAATCGAGGGACTCCTCGAAGCATGGTCGGGTCACCCCGAACGCTTGTCAGGCTTGTAGTCCCTGAAAGATCTCCTGTCCAGACACTTTCGTGGCCAGGAGTGTGGATCCGCACAGGCAGGGGATCAACGACGATCATGGCCAGCCGATCCACCGAAGAAGATCGCTTGCGACAAAAAAAGGGGGTGACCACGGGCGTCTCAGGATCTACTGTACCTGTGTGTCCAGTCGGACAACCTTCGAGACAGCCTCCCTCGCCGATCCACCTCGCATTGCTCTTGCGTCTCCTCCATCTCTTGCGGTGACGTCAGCGAGGGAGGCTCTCGAAGAGTCCGACATCGAGAATCCAACGGTCGCTTCGGCGGCCGTTTCTCGTTGTGGGCACAACATCGCGCTCCACGGAGCGTTGACAGCAGCGTCGACCGCCGGGCTGGCGATCCGGAGAGCCGGCGACTAGCAGGGCGCGCGCCCCCCGTGCCGCGTCCCGGGCACCCACGGCGCACCTGCCTGGAGGACCTCGTGGTCGAGCACATCCGCTACACTGGTGACGCCCTCGATCTGCTGGATCAGCGCGTACTTCCTGCAGAAGAGAAGTGGATCCACTGCACCACCTCCAGCGAGGTGGCCGACGCCATCCGCGACATGGTCGTGCGCGGCGCTCCGGCGATCGGCGTCACCGCGGCGTACGGCATGGCCCTCGCCGTGCGCCACGGCGAGGACCTCGATCGCGCCCACCAGGTGCTCATGGACAGCCGTCCCACCGCGGTGAACCTGCGCTGGGCCCTGGAGCGGCTCGCGCCCCTCGACCCGTCCGAGTGGGAGGCCGAGGCGCGGCGCATCCACGAAGAGGACATCGCGCTCAACAAGGCCATCGGCGCCTACGGCACCAGCCTGCTGGGCGAGGGCACCCGGATCTACCACCACTGCAACACGGGCACGCTGGCGACCGGGGGCTGGGGCACGGCCCTGGGCGTCATCCGCAGCGCGTGGGAGGCGGGCAAGCTCGAGCACGTGTGGGTCGGCGAGACCCGCCCCTACCTGCAGGGTGCGCGCCTGACCGCGTACGAGCTGCAGGTCGAGGACATCCCCTGCACGCTGGTCACCGACAGCACCGCCGCCACCCTGATGGCTGCCGGCAAGGTCGACGCGGTCGTGGTCGGCTGTGATCGGGTGGCCGCGAACGGAGACACCGCCAACAAGATCGGCACCCTCGGACTCGCCATCCTGGCCAAGCACTACGGCGTGCCCATGTACATCGCCATGCCCACGTCCACGCTCGACAGGCGCTGCCCGTCGGGGGCGGAGATCCCCATCGAGGAGCGGGATCCGGCCGAGGTCCGGGGTCATCGCGGCGTCACGTGGGCCGCGGACGTCCCGGTGTACAACCCGGCTTTCGACGTCACCCCGGCGGAGCTCATCACCGCCTGGATCACCGAGAAGGGTGTCTGGCACCCCCCCTTTCCGCCTGAAGCGGACTGACGCACCCTGTCACTTTCCCCGCGAAATGCGTTACGCCTGATCGCATCGAGCGTCCACCTGTCCCCAGGCGCTTCATCACGGAGGCTTCCACATGCTCAACTTCGCCAACATGGGCGGCTGGGAGTGGCTGATCGTCCTCGTCCTCGTGCTGATCTTCTTCGGCGCGGGCAAGCTGCCTCAGGTCTTCAAGCAGTTCGGCAAGGCGACGAAGGCGTTCAAGGACGCCCAGAGCGGCGCAGACGACGAAGAGGTCGACGTCACCCCGCGCAAGATCTCCCAGGGCGTGACCGACGCCGAGGTCGTCGCGACGAAGGAGAAGGAGAGCGCCTGATCGTCGTTCGGGCCGCGCAGCGAGACCGACGATGATCAGAACGCCGAGATCGGCACAGGCCGCTACGTCCCCCGCACGACCCGCCCGCGCTTGACCACCAGCGCGGCGCGGTGGCCGTCGAGTCGCTGCACCAGCACGTCCTCGTGCACGGGCTCCCCCGGTGGCGTGCGAAACAGTGCGATGTCCGCCAGCTTTCCGGTGGAGAGCACCCCGCGGTCGTCGCGGCCGAGGGCGGCGGCGCCGTGGGCGGTGATGCCGATCAGCGCCTCCTCGACGGTGAGTCCCATGGTGATGCACGCGAGCGTCGCGGCGGCCCACAGGTCGCCCGAGGGAGCCGTGCCCGGGTTGAGGTCCGTGGCGACGGCCATGCGCACGCCGGCCGCCCGCAGCGCCTCCACGGGCGGAGCGATGTCCCGCAGGTAGAGCATGGCGGTCGGCAGCAGGACTGCGACCGTGCCCGCGCGGGCCATCGCGGCGATGCCGGCCTCGTCCAGCCGCTCCAGGTGGTCGGCCGAGCGGGCCCCGATCGCGGCGGCGGCCTCGGCGATCCCGGTGTAGCCGACCTGCTCTGCGTGAACGCGGACCCCGAGTCCCGCGTCCCGGCCAGCCTGCAGGATGGCCTGGCCCTCCTCTGCGGTGAACGCGCCGCGATCCACGTAGACGTCGATGTCATCGGCGAGATCGGCCACCGCGGGGAGCTGCTCATCGATCACCTGGCGCACGTACGCGGCGCGATCCCCGCGGAGCTCGGCGGGCACGGTGTGGGCGCCCAGGAACGTGAGGTGTACGTCCACCCCGACCCGCTCGCCGGCCTCGCGTGCGGCCTGCAGCATGCGGCGCTCGTCGTGGGGGGTGAGGCCGTAGCCGCTCTTCACCTCCACGGTCGTGATCCCGCGGTCCAGCGCGGCTGCGAGCCGTCCTGCGCAGTCGTCCACCAGCTGGGCGAAGGAGGCCGCCCGGGTCGCGCGCACGGTCGACAGGATCCCACCACCTTGCTCCAGGATCGCCGAGTAGTCCTCCCCCGCCAGGCGCCGGCGCCACTCGTTTGCGCGGCTGCCGGCCCACACGCTGTGGGTATGGCAGTCCACCAGACCCGGCAGACCCACGCAGCCGGATCCATCGAGGGTGCGTGCCACCCGGGGAGCCTCCGCATCGGGGCCGATCCAGGCGATCAGCTCGCCGTCGATCACGACAGTGGCGTGCTCGATGATCCCGAGCGGCCCTGCCCCGAGGGCGGGGTCTCCGGTGATCAGGCGATCGATGCCGGTGATGGCGTGTGTGTCGGTCATGTGGCGGCGTTCCTTGCGGGATGTGCTCTCGGGATGCTACATGCGCCCGGCTCGACGTCTGTCGAACCGGCACGGATCTATGGAAGGAGCCTCTATGCGCACCGCGACCCTCATCGCACCTCTCCTCCTCGCCTGCCTCGTCGGTTGTACCGGGGACGACCGCTGGGGCGACACCGGCGACTGGCCCACCGACGGCACCGACGACACGGACACGGGCCCCGACACCGGGGACACGGGCGACACCGGGGACACGGGCGACACCGGAGACACGGGCGACACCGGGGACACAGGCGACACCGGGGACACGGGCGACACCGGCAACCACGGCGGCGATCCGACCGTGTGCCACTCCTTCGATCCGATGACCCAGGTCGGCCTGACCCGGAACTACATCATCGAGTACAACGGCGCCGAGGGCACCGAGACCCAGCGCGTCGAGGGCGAGGACCTCAACGGCCGCGGCGAGAAGGTCTACGCCGTCGCCACCCTCATGACCGCCGGCAACGAGGGCTGGGACGGCCGCACCTACCACGTGTGCGACGAGGACAACAACCTCTACATGGTCGGCTGGAACGTCCAGCTCAAGACCACCATCGCCGGCCTGCCCATGCCGCTCGAGATCGGCCCGGTCGAGGGCTACCACACCCCCCGGCGCAAGTACCTGCCCAGCGTTCGCGAGATGGGTGCGGGCGCCAAGTGGAACGGTACCTACGACATCGAGGTCATCACCGACAACGGCGATGGCACCACCCAGACGTCGACCATCGTGACCGAGGGTGAGTACCAGGAGTTCGGTTGGGACACGACGACCGTGCCCGCCGGCACCTTCGACGTTTACGTCGTCAGCTATCGATACACCCAGGACCGTAGTGCCGTCGGCGGCCTCAGCCTGCCTCCGGAGCTCGCCAGCCTGTTCCCGGATCTCGACATCTTCGGGGCGCTTGGCAGTTTCGGAGAGGACGTGGACGCCCTGGCCGAGTACCACTACGCAGAGGACGTCGGGCTCGTGCTCGAGGTGACGGGCGACCCCACCACGGGCGACATCTTCATGTACAAGGAGCTCAAGTCCTACACCCCCGGAAGGTGACATGACCCCCAGGCCGCTCTGGCTCCTGCTGCTCACGCCGTTGTTCGTGGGCTGCATCCACATCTTCCCGCGAGACGTGGAACCCACCATCCCCGATCGCGGCAAGGAGCTCTCCCAGAGCCCCTACGACTTCCGCAATGCGCCCGAGTACAGCAAGGGCCGGGTCGATGGGTTCAAGGAGCTCTACGTGGAGGCTGATCCGTTCGCGGACGCCATGGCTCCGGTGGCCCCGCTGCCCCCGGCCAAGGTGAAGGCGCCGGCGGAGAAGGCCAGCTTGCCGGAGGGCTTTGCTCCGGTGGCGCTGATCCGTCCCGACCTGTCCAAGCTCACCGAGGGCCGCACCTTCGAGGACCTCGCCCGTGCTGCCGGCGCTGGCCGCGGCGTGACCCTGGCCATGCCGACCGAGGCGCTCATCGCGCTGAAGGCTCCGGAGGACCGGCGCTCGCAGGGCCGCTTCGTGCAGGACGTCCTGGGCACCAAGTTCGGTCCCTGGACCGTCAAGGAGGTCGCCACGGTCGAGATCGTGGACGCCCTGCCCGAGCCCATGCTCACGGGAGACGTGCTGCTCGACCCGAACGACCCCACGCTGGTCATGGTCGCGCCCACGCCGCCTCCGCCGCCCCCGCCCCCCGAGAAGGGCACCCTGCCGCTGGACAACATCACCACCAGCTACGCCTTCATCACGGTGAACGGCAAGAAGCTGGGGGTGCTGCCGCCCCTGGCCAAGGCTCGGATCCGCGACGTCAAGTCCGGCGTCTACGAGGTGGGCTGGGAAGTCCCCAACGGGTTCACCTGGACCGAGCGCCTCGCCACCCGCACCGACCTCGGCCCCAAGGTCAAGGTCGAGGGTGACCGCATCCTGCTGCTGGAGAAGGTCTACTTCGACAGCGGTCGCGACTCGGTGCAGGCTCGCTCCCGTCGCCTGATGGACGAGATCGCCGAGATCCTGCTCGACCACCCCGAGATCACGAAGGTCCGGGTGGAGGGTCACACGGACTCCGACGGAAACGACGCGTTCAACCTCGATCTGTCCCGTCGTCGCGCCGCCACCGTGGTGCGCATGCTGGTGACTCGCGGCGTCGATCCGGAGCGGGTCGTGCCGGAGGGCTTCGGGGAGTCCCGCCCCATCGCGCCCAACACGGACGCCGCGGGCAAGGCGTCCAACCGCCGGGTGGAGCTGCACATCGTCGGGCGCGACTCCTCGGGGACCGCGGACGACGAGTCCGCGGAGTAGCCGTCCTGCTGGGTCGCGCCGGGTCGGTCGTGCTTGTCGCCGCGACGGCAGCGGCCCTCGGCGGTGCCTGCCGCTCGGCCTGCTTCGACCCCGATCAGCCCCTGTGCGTCGATCGCTTCGACGGCACCTGGCTGGTCGCCCACCGCATGGGCGCCACCCTCGAGGATCGGGACGTGCGCACCGGCGACGGGGACCCCGTGCTCACCCTGCGCGGGGACGCCGCCCTCGGGGCCACCTGGTCCATCGACCGGGTCGAGGACAGCCTCGTCCTCGGCTTTCCCGACGCGGGCGCCGTCGGCGTGCTGGCCCAGCCTCGCGGCGTGGGCGAGTGCTCCGCCGCCCTGCCGCGCCTGCTCGCCTACGTGCCCGACGACACCCTCGATCGCGAGCCTCAGCTCCAGGTCCGGGTGAGCAGCTGCTCCGACATCTCGGACGTGCAGGAGGTGCTCTTCGCCGGGCCGTCCGACTTCGGCCGCCAGGTGCTCGCCTGGCCGAACGAGTCCGGCTGGGACCTGTGGACCAGTGCGCCCGCCGAGTCGATCAGCCGGGGGAGCGTGTTCCGATTCAGCGATGCGGGCGATCGGCCCAGCGACCAGCGGGGCTTCGACGCGGCCCAGCTGCTGGAGGGCACCGCGTCGGGCGACCGGCTGGGCACCACCCTCCGCACGTGCGGGGACCTCGACGGCGACGGCCTGGACGAGCTGGCGATCACCATGCCGGGGTTCTCCGGCGACGCCGTGCACGACGCACGCGAGCTGGCCGGCGCGGTGGTGGTCGTGACCCCGGGGGCCCTGCCGACCGATCGCGACTGGGACCTGGCCGACGCGGACGCCGTGCTGTGGGGGCAGGCCAAGGACCAGGCCGGGACCGACGTGCGCTGCGACGAGGATCTCACCGGCGACGGGCTGGTCGATCTGGTCGTCGGGGCGCCGTTTGCCGGCGAGGGGGATGCGGGTGCGGTGTACCTGGTGGCGGGGGGGACCCTCGCGGACGGCGCGCTGGCGGATGTGGCACGAGCAACCTGGGTCGCAGGCGAGTCGGGCGAGGAGCTGGGAGCGAGCCTGGCCATCGGTGATGTGGACGGCGACGGGATCGCGGACGTGATCGCCGGGGCCCCGGGGAGCGATGCGGGCGGAGCCGCCAGCGGGGCGGTGCGGATCCTCTCGGGGGCGCTGTGGACCCAGGAGCCGGTGCCAGCCGGGGTGCTCTACGTCGGTCGCGCTGCGGATGCGGTCGACGGCATCGTGGCGTCGGCCCGGACCGGCAGCCGGGTCGCGGTGGCCGATCTCGACCGGGACGGCACCCTGGAGGTGCTCGCGTCCGCATGGCGCGCCGATCGCGACGGGCTACGGCTGCACGCCGGCGAGATCGTGGGCTGGTCCGGCGAGCTCGTGACCGACCTCGTGGGCGCCAACGCGTCGGAGGCGGCGTTCGTCGTCCGCGGCGAGGAGAGCCACCAGGAGGTCGGCCGGGTCCTGGTCGTCCGGGACATCGACAATGACGGTGCCATCGACATCGTCACCACCGCCCGCCGTCGGGCGCAGTGAGAGGAGCGGAATGGACCGCGAGCTGACCGTCGCCATGGAGGCCGCCCAGGCCGCCGCCGCCGCCATCAAGCAGATCTGGGACCAGGAGTCGGCCTGGGTCGTGGACAAGGAGGGCGGTCGCGGGCCGCTCACCCAGGCGGACCTGGCCGCGGACGAGATCCTCCAGGACAGGCTTCGAAGCGCCTTTCCCGACGACGGCATCCTGTCCGAGGAGGCGGCGGACGACCCCTCGCGCCTGGGCAAGCGCCGGGTGTGGATCCTCGATCCGCTGGACGGCACCCGCGAGTTCGTCGACCGGGTCCCGGAGTTCGTCGTCAGCGTCGGCCTCGTCGTCGACGGCAAGGCCCGCCTGGGCGTGCTCGTGAACCCGGTCAGCGGCATGGCCATGACCGGCGTCGTCGGCCAGGGTGTCACCCTCGATGGCCGCACGGTGCGCACGACGGATCGCAAGGAGCTCGACGGGGCTCGGATCGTCGTCAGCCGCAGCGAGACGAAGAAGGGCTGGTTCGACGCCTTCCGCGATCGGGTCCAGCTGGAGCCGGTCGGCTCGGTCGCCTACAAGCTGGGCCTGGTCGGCACCGGCCAGGCGGACGCCACGTTCACGCCCAAGCCCCGCAGCGAGTGGGACCTGTGCGGTGGGGTCGCCATCATCCTCGCCGGAGAGGGCCAGGCGACCGACG
>CALATR010000145.1 GCA_937891875.1 uncultured Pseudomonadota bacterium
CCGTCGAAGACCGCCTCCACCGCGGTGCCGACGTTGACCCGCCCGTAGCCGTGGAAGGCGTCCCAGCCCTCCTTGGCGGGAAAGACGCCGGTCTCCTCGCGGTCGGCCTCGGAGAAGTTGATGTCGTCGGCGGTGGCACGCAGCAGCGCGCGCACCTGGCCCGCGGAGAGCTCGCTGCCGTGGTCGCGACCGGCAGACTTCACCAGCCCGGCGATGCCGGCGATCCGCGCGGTGGCGCCGGTGGCACAGAGGTCCGACGGCGCGGACAGGTCCAGGCGGGGACCGATGTTGTTGCAGTTCCACGTCGCCATGTACGTGGTCGCATTTCCATCTTCCTTCCTGCCGTTCGCCCGGATGGACTTCACGAAGAGGAAGGGGGAGTCGCCCGCGGGCACGTTGCGGTGCCACGCGTTCTCGTCGCCGGCAGCGCCAACCAGGACCACGCCCTGATCCGCGGCGTACCTCGCCGCTTCTGACGCGGTGTCCGGCAGCGAGAGCGCCCCGATGGCCAGGGCGGCGGCGGACACGTCGTTGTCGCCCACGTACGCGAGCGCGAGCGCGACCCGGTCCCCGTCGGTGACGAAGGCCTCGCCGACCCGCACCGGCAGCAGGCTGCAGTCCGGGCACGCCCCCAGCTCGCCGCCGTCGTCGGCCCAGGCGGTCGCCTTCTTGCCCACGCCGGTACCGTGGTCCCAGAATCCACGTTGGAAGCCAGCATACGGGTTGTTGTCGTGCTCGAAGAAGTCCCAGCCGGCGATGTCGTCCGGGTAGCCGTTGCCGTCGTCGTCGACCCCGTCGGAGAACGCGGCGATGAGGTCGGACGGATCGAGGCGGTCGTCGGCGCGGTCGACCCCGGCGGCGAGGTCCACCCGGGGGTCCTCGGCCCAGTCCCACACGTTGATGATGCCGTTGCCGTCCAGATCCCAGTCGGCCACCAGGCTGCCGTCGGCGCGCTGGGGCTGGCGGGCCTCCCCGGTCGAGATCCGCACCTTGCCTGCGGCCTGACGGTCGGCCCAGTCGATCCCCGAGTCGATGACCGCGACGGTGACGTCCCAGCGCCCCGAGGTGTGGCGGAGGGCGACGTCCAGGGACACGCCCGAGCCCAGGTCGCGCTCGGCCTCGCGCACCGAGGTCACGCTGCGGTCGGGCAGCCAGGATGTGTCGGTCCAGTCGAGATCGTTCGGGCAGCGGTCCCGCGCGTCGGGGGCGCAGTCCGGGAAGGGTCCGGTCGGACCTTCGGCCTGAGCAGGAAGGGCGAGCAGGGCGAGGAGCAGGGACCGCATGGCACTCCGGGGGGCTCGGGTCGGCGCCGTCCGCCGCTGTTATCCTCCCTGGCCGCCCCAGTCGGAGGATCCGTGAACCTGAACGTGCGCCACACCTTTCCCTGCACCGCCGACGTGTTCTGGCAGATGTTCTGGGATGAAGAGTACGACGCGATGATCTCCAAGTCGGCCGGGGTCACCCGCGAGACCTTGTGGGACCGCCAGGAAGGCAGCGACCGGGTCTGGCGGATGCGCTTCACCCCCGACCAGGAGCTGCCGGCGATGGTCGCCAAGGCGGTGGGCACGAACAAGCTGGTCTACGAGCAGCAGAGCCGCCTGGACGCCAACAACGTCCTGCACTGGGAGGTCTTCCCGGCGGTGGTGCCCGACAAAGTGACGGCGAAGGGCACGATGCGGATCCAGGAGCATGCCCGCGGCGTCGATCGCATCGTGGACGGCGAGATCACCGTGCGGATCCCGCTCATCGGGGGGCGCATCGAGAAGGCGATCCACAAGAGCGTGGTCGACAGCTACGAGAAGGCCGCCGAGTCGAGCCTGCAGTGGCTCTCCCAGCGCGACCTGAAGCTGGCCTGAGGATCCGCTTCTGACGCGGATCAGCGAAGGATGACGACGGTCGCGGTGGTGGGCTGCAGGGTCAGGGTGAGCGTGCCCCGGTCGAAGTCGGCGAACGCGCCGGTGGAGTTGACCAGCACGGACACGTCACCCGGCACGGTCAGCTCGTAGTCGACGGTGTCGTCGCCCCGGTGGGCGAGGAAGATCACCGTCTCGCCGTCCCAGCGATGGGCGCGCACGCCGAGCGTGGGAGGCGCGGACACGTGCACCATCTCGCCCTGGGTCGCCTCGCGCACGTTCGCCAGCTCGCTCGCGACCAGCGTGATGTCCGACCACAGGGCCGCATCCCGGGGATCGTCGAGCTCCAGGCTGCTCGCGCCGTACCAGTAGAGGTGGTCCGCCCCGCTGGCCACGCTGTCGACCGCCATGAAGCGGATCTCGTCCTCCGTGGGTGCGCGCCCGGTCTGCTCACCGTCGGAGATGCGGGCGAACGACATGCCCTGCAGCACGGACACCAGCTCCGCGGTGGGCTGGGCCGCCCGCGCCCGGCGCACGTACGCTCCCGGCTCGGTGATGGGGCCGTCGGGCACGGGGTAGAGGTTGAAGCCGAACAGGTTGGCGGACTGCGCCACGTCGGGCAGGGCAGCCTCGAACTCACCGGTCAGCAGGGCGACGTCCTCCTCGGGCAGGCCGGCCTGCTCGAACGAGTAGGGGCCAGGACCCTCGATGAGCATGACCGGGCGGCCGATCCCACGGGCGAGACCGTTGAAGGTCCCGACGTTGGCGAGATCGAGCTGTGGCGCCTCGACGTAGCCCTGCACGACGTGACGCAGGATCGGCTCGTCCAGGCTCGAGATGGCGCGGATGGGCATGTGGTTGGACCAGCAGTCCTGCTCCTGCGCGGCCAGGCGGCTCATGAGCACCGCCTCGTCCAGGGGCTGGGAGAGGTCCTGATCGGCGACCAGCACCTCCCCGGGGAAGATGATCTGCAGGCCGGTCGCAGCCGCTGCCGCGTACGGGTTCTGCGGCAGGGTGCAGCTGCGACCGTCGCCCACGTCGTAGACCCGCGACGAGTAGAAGTGGGGGAGGTGGCCGCTGTACGTGGACTCGTCCGGGGTCTCGCTCAGGACGAAGAGCGGGAAGAACGTATCGAATCCGCTGGTGGAGAGCGTCGCGAAGGCCTCGGTGAAGGTCGGCTCGGTCGGGGGTCCGAACAGCTCGACCGGGGCGCCAGCCAGACCGATCGACAGCTCCGGACCGAACACCGGCTCGAAGTCGGTGTCGTCCCGGTAGAACGCGGCGTCGGCGCACCCTGCGGACAGGGCGCCCAGCAGCGCCAGTCGCCAGGCTCGCTCGTGCATCTGTCTCCTCGGGCCCCAAGGGTCAGTGTGGCTGACGGGCCCGTCCTTCACTCATCCTCATATCCGCCAAACAGCCGGCGCATCAGGTACGACCACTGCTTGGCCCTGCCGTCGTAGCGCCCGGGAGGCTCCCGGTCCCTCTCGATCTGGGCCTGGTGCAGGGCTGCGGTACGGATGTGCTGGGTGACGCGCTGGTCCTTCTCGAGGCCATGGATGCGCTTCACCCGGAGGTTGGTCCGCGCGTACAGCACCGCCATGCCGCCCAGCTCGCCGGGATCCGCCCAGATGAGGCCCTCCTCGCCGCAGCGGTCCACGATCACCTTGTTCGTGCCCATGTAGCCGAACGCGTCCATCGTCTTGCCGCAGGACGGACAGGGCAGGCGCTCGCCGTTGTCGGGCATGGCGTCAGGCTCCACGTCGAAGTCGACCCGTCCGCGCAGGGAGCGGGCGAGGTGCTCCAGGAGCGGCACCAGGCGCGGCTGCTCGACCAGGGTGCCGGTGCAGAAGGCGCAGGTGCGGACCGCGGTCGGGCCCATCTCGCGCTCCTGAAGAGGTCCGTTACAACGTGGACAATTCACGATGAGTCTCCGATTCAGTCGGGATCGAGCTCGAACATCCGCCGCAGCTCGCCGAGCTCATGGGTCAGCCGTCGCCGTTGGTCGGAGGTCAAGGCGGCACCGATGTTCCCGCGCCCCGCCCGGCGCCCGTCGATCAGCAGCGCCATGTGGCGCAGGCGCTCGTCGCGGCGCTCCTTCTCCGCGGCATTGCGTGCGTCGGTGATCTGGGTGGTGCGGGCGTGCAGGATCGCCATCAATCCCAGCTCGCCGGGGTCGGCCCAGACCAGCCAGTCGTCGGGGCAGCGGTCGACCGTGACCACGTTGGTGCCCATGTAGCCGAAGGCATCCATGGTCCGTCCGCACTGGGGGCACGGCAGGTGCACCCCTTCGTCGCCCATACGGGGCAGCGGCGCGTCCAGGTCGATCGTGCCGAGGGCCTGGGCGAGGTGCGTCAGCAGGCCGACCAGCTGGGGCTGGCGGACCAGGGTGCCGGTGCACCACACGCAGGTCCGCACCGCGGCCGGGCCGATGGTGCGCTCGGTGAGAGGTCCGTTGCAACGCGGACAGTTCATCCTTCCTCCACGCCCCGACCGAACAGCAGCTCCAGCAGCTGCCAGACGTTGCCGTAGCCCCCCGCGACGTGACCGGCGCCGGTGAGCATGGCTCCGGCGACGCGATCGGCGCGCTCCCGACTGGTCAGCTCCAGCTCGAGCTCCGCCTTCTTCGCGTCACGCTGGGCCTGCTCCTCGTCGTA
>CALATR010000146.1 GCA_937891875.1 uncultured Pseudomonadota bacterium
CAGTTCGGGTCGAGATGGGCCTTCAACGCCCGGAACTGCGATATCACATCGGGCCCGACCATGTCGGCCAGGAGCTGCCGCTTCAGCTTGCCGATCCCGTGCTCGGCGCTGACGGTGCCCCCCATGGCGATGGCCTCGTGGGCGAGCTCCTTGTACCAGGCCTTGGCCTCGGCGAGCTCGGCAGCGGTCGTGGGGAGCACGTTGCAGTGCAGGTGGTTGTCGCCGATGTGGCCAAAGGTGGCGTGGGGCAGCGGGCAGGCCTCGTAGAGCGCCATGATGTCGGACAGGCGGTCGTCGGGCACGGCGAGATCCGTGCCGACCTTGGGCATGCCGTTGCGCACCACCTGCTCGTTGATCCCGGCGGGCACGGCGTGTCGAAGGGCGTGCAGGCGGCGCGTGCCGGCGTCGGTGTCGGTGATGACCGTGTCGTCGGCCAGGTCGCCCGCGAACTCGGACAGCGCCTCCCACCACGCCTCCATGTGCGCGTCGGCGCCGAGTGCGGTCACCTCCTGCTCGCAGAAGAGCGCGCATCCGGCGGCGTCGGGCACGTCGCCGACCCGCTCGCGGGCGAACCCCAGGCAGCTGTGGTCGAAGTACTCGAGGGCGCGGGGGGACAGGGCGCCGGACGGGTCGGTACGCGCGGCCTGGCGGGCGTGCTCGACGAAGGCGACCAGCGACGGCCGATCCGGGAAGAAGGCAAGGATCCCGAGGACCGCGGCCGGCAGGTCGATGAGCTCGAACGTGGCCCGGGTGATGACCCCCAGGGTGCCCTCCTGCCCGATGAACAGGTCCAGCAGGTTGTCGGCGGGCACGTAGCCGGCCGCGGTCTTGACCCCTGGCTCGGACCAGCGGGGGACGGGCCAGTCGGCGGGGATGGGATCCTCGCGGGTCACGTCGCGCACGGTGCCGTCGGGGAGCACGACCGTGATGGCGCGGACCCACGGCCGGGTGGCGCCGTAGCGGAAGGCGCGGGCCCCGCTGGCGTTGCAGGCGACGACCGCGCCCACGGTGGCCTCGTGGCGGCTGGTCGGGTCCGGGGGCAGCAGGCGACCGCGCTGCTCGGTGGCGTCCTGGAGCGCGCCGAGGAACACGCCGGCGTCGGCAGTGGCGCGATCGTCGGTGACTTCGTGGATGGCGGACAGGCGCTCGGTCGAGAGCAGCCAGCCACCGTCGGGCACGGGCGCGCCGGTGGTCGAGGTGCGTCCGGCGGTGATCGTGAGCGGGATGCCGTGGGCCTGGCAGTGCGCCACCACCTCCGCGACCTCGGCCGTGCTCTGGGGGCGGACCAGGGCGTCGGCGGTGCCGTGGGTGTTGCTGGCGTCGGTCAGGTAGCCGGCGAGGACGTCGGGATCGGTGATCGGGGAGAGCATGGAGCGGAGCTAACTCCCGGACCGCCGACCGACCTTGCCTCCGAGCGTGGCAGTGGGCAGGCTGCGCCCATGCGATCCCTGTGTCTCCTGCTCGCCGCGGCGTGTACCGGCTCGACCGCGTCCGCCCCGACCACGAACCCCGCCGACGGCATCCGCCCGGTCTCCGATTTTACCGTCGAGGAGCGGGTGCAGATCTGGCCCAAGGTGGAGCTGGTGCCCGAGAACGCGCTGGCCTTCCGGATCAACACGGTCGAGCCCCAGCCCCTCGGCGGGCCTGAGTTCACGATCTACGCCGTGCGCGGCGAGCAGGCGGTCGCCCTGCCCGAGGCGGTCCCCCGCTGGAAGTGGACCGAGGACGTCACCCAGGCGATCGTCGAGCCGGTCGGCCTGGAACGTGGCGCCCCCTACCTGCTGGTGGGCGAGGGGCTCACGGGTGAAGGCGGCCCCTATGCGACGTTTGCCCAACCCTTTCGGGTGATCCCCGCCGACACCACCCCACCGGACGGCCGCAAGCTGGTGCTCCACGGCGCCCCCCGCCCCGGCAGCGACGGCGCGCTCACCCTGACCTTTCCCGAGGCCATGCGCGAGGACGTCGCCTTCAGCGTCGCCACCCTGATCGCCGGCGAGCCCCAGCCGACCCCGTGGCTCCTGTCCGACGACCAGCGCACCCTGACCTACCAGCCGCCCGAGCCGTGGCCGGACGCTCCGGTGCACGTCAGCGTCGGCGCCAGCGCCAAGGACGTGGCCGGCAATCCCCTGGTGAACCTGCCCCAGGCGCCGCTGGTGCCGACCGTGCCCGTTGAAACCGCCGACGACAAGACGCATCCGGCGGGCGGAGGTGAATGATGACGCGTGCGCTCGGCCTGGCCCTGGTGCTGCTCGCCGGATGTGGTGATCCCCCGGAGGAGGGGCCGTCCGACGAGGAGATCGCCGACGAGATCTGGCAGGACATCCAGGGCTGGGAGGGCTGGACCCAGATCGCGCCCTGGGACGGCCTGCAGCCCAGCTCGGACTGCACCCACGGGCCGTACGTGGAGATCACGTTCAACGATCTCGCGGCGGACAACTACGGCAGCGACGACCTCCCCGACGGCTCCATCGTGGTCAAGCGCGGCCACGACGCCGACGACGGCTCGGCCCCCCGGGACTTCGTCACCGTGATGAAGAAGATCGAGGGGTACGACGCCGACCGAAACGACTGGTTCTGGCTCCGGATCTCCGATTCGGGCGAGGCCAGCGACACCGCGATCGGTCAGGCCAGCTTCTGCTACGGCTGCCACGCGGCGGGTGGCAGCGACTACCTGCTCACGACCCGCGATGATCCGGGCGAGCCCGGCGCCTGCGAGAACTGACCGGTTCACGAGTTGTCGGAGGGTGGGACCGACCGTTCCCCCTGCGATAGCCGAGAGCCATGTCCCGACCGCGACGCGCGCGTGCCCTGCTGCCCCTGCTGGCCGGCCTGCTCCTGCTGGCCGCCGGCATCGTGGGGGTCTGGCTGACCTGGCCGCGGGAGGCGCCGGCGCCGGAGCCCGAGGGGGTTCGCGCCGAGCGGGTGGGTCCACGTCCCCGTCCGCTGTGGGCCCAGCGCGCGCCGAGCCTCCGCCCGCCGACCGGACAGGTCGCGATGCCGCCGGAGTCGCGGGTCGTGGAGGAGCCGTTCGAGGAGGACACCGGCGTCGAGGTCGAGGAAGAGTCGGGGCCTGCGCTGATCACGGGCTTCATCGTAGATAGTCGCGGAGCGAACGTCGGTGGGGGGCGCCTGGTCGGCTACTGCCGGGACGCCGGGGCCAGCATCACGGCTCCGCCGGCCCAGCGACCGGTCGCCCGCGCCGACGAGGGTGGCTTCTTCGAGATGATGGTGTCCGCGCCGTCGGAGTGCGAGATCATCGGCATGCGCCGCGACGGCCTGCTGGTCGCCTACAGCGAGCGGGTCGAGCTCTTCATCGAGCCCGGCGAGGAGCTGGAGATCGACGTGGTCGTGCCCGCGACCCGCACCGGCGGCATCGGGGTGCAGTTCCGCCCCCATCCCGACGGCATGCTGGTCGAGCGCGTGCACGAGGGCACCCCCGCCTGGCGGGCCGGGCTGCAGAGCGGGGACGTCATCGTCGAGGTCGACGGGGAGTCTGCCGCCGAGTTCGGCCAGCAGGGCTTCATCGAGCGCATGACCGGGCCGGAGGGCTCGGAGGTCAGCTTCCGGGTCCGCTACGAGGAAGACGGCGAGACCGTCGAAGAGACCAAGCGGGTCGAGCGTCAGTTCCTGGACCGGGATCTCATCCGGTAGGTCTCGCGTTCGCGCGGGCCAGGGTCGCGAATTGTCTCCGTCGGTGTCACATCGATGGTGGCTCCGTCGCCGCCACATCCGTAAGCAGAGCCCAGGACCGGGAGTCCCATGCGCACCCTCTTCGTCGTCGCCCCTGCCGTCGCGGTCGCCCTCGCCGTGCCGAGCCTCGCCCACGCGGTCGATGTGGAAGCCGGCGCTGACGTGGACGTCGCGTTTGCCTACGGCAGCACCCTCAAGGGTCCTGGCGGCGGCGCGGCCCTGCGCCTGGGCATCGGCCCCAACCCGCTGGCGCTCGGTCCGTCCGCCCTGTCCCTGCTGTTCGAAGTGCAGGGTTCCTACTGGGCCTTCCCCGACGCGACCGACGGCACCACCAACCTGATCCGGGGTACCGGCGGCGCCCGCGGGATCATCACCCTGTTGTGGATCCGCAAGCCCAAGGAGGACGGCGGGCGTGGTCGCGGCATCCGCCTGGACCTGCCGATCGCCCTGCACGCGGGCATGGGCAGCCTCGACGACGGCACCACCTGGACGCCGACCGGGGACGCGACCGTCGGCATCGCGGTGGGCCTGCTCCCGGTGCAGGTCGGACTGCACGTGGGCGCCGGCGGCCTGGCGGCGAGCCAGAAGGTCGACGAGATCGACGGCACCGCATGGATCCAGGCCGGCGTGGACCTGGGTGTGGTGTTCTGAAGCGGACTCTCAGCCAGTCTGACTGGCGGTCCTTTGTCACGGAATGTCTCAGCGCGCTTGCGTTAGAGCGCGCTCGAAGCGCTACTCCTCCTGTCGACGGCGGGTCACGCCCGCAAGGAGGAAGGCACGATGGAACTCGGGATCCAGGACGTGGCACAGCAGACGGGCATCTCCGCCCACACGCTCCGCTACTACGAGCGCATCGGCCTCATCGTCGATGTGGCTCGCGATGACATCGGCCACCGCCGCTACGGCGAGGACGATCTCCGCTGGGTCGAGTTCCTGACCAAGCTCCGCGCCACCGGCATGCCCATCCAGCAGATGCTCCGCTACGCCGAGCTGATGCGCCTCGGCCGCGACACCGTGGTCGAGCGGACGGACCTGCTCGTGGAGCACCGGGAGCGGGTCGCGGAGCAGATCGCCGAGCTGCAGGCCCACCTCGCCGTCATCGACCACAAGATCGTGAACTACCGAGCCGGGGTGTACGGATGAGGACGAGACAACTGGGATCGAGCGGCCTGCGCGTGAGTGCCTTGGGCCTGGGCTGCATGGGCATGAGCGACTTCTACAAGACCGGCTTCGACGAGGCCGCGTCCATCGAGGTCATCCACCGGGCGCTGGACCTGGGGGTGACCCTGCTGGACACGGCCGACATGTACGGGCCGTTCACCAACGAGGAGCTGCTGGGCAGGGCGCTGAAGGGCCGCCGCGACCAGGCGGTGATCGCCACCAAGTTCAGCATCGTGCGCGGGGAGGACGGCAGCTGGAAGGGGCTGCGCGGGGACGCCGCCTACGTGAAGCAGGCGTGTGAAGCCAGTCTTCGGCGACTTGGCGTCGACACCATCGACCTGTACTACCAGCACCGGGTCGACCCCAACACGCCCATCGAGGAGACGGTCGGAGCCATGGCCGAGCTCGTGGCGGAGGGCAAGGTCCGCTACCTGGGCCTGTCCGAGGCCGGCGCGGACACGATCCGGCGGGCCTGCGCGGTGCACCCGATCACCGCCCTGCAGAGCGAGTGGAGCATCTGGAGCCGCGACGTCGAGGACGGCCCGCTGCAGGCTGCCCGGGAGCACGGCGTCGGCATCGTGCCCTACAGCCCCCTGGGGCGGGGCTTTCTGACCGGCGCCATCCGTTCGATGGACGACCTGCCGGCCGACGACTACCGCCACAACAACCCGCGCTTCGCAGAAGAGGCGTTCGAGGCCAACATGGCCATCGTGCGGGGGATCGAGGCGGTGGCAGCCCGGGTCGAGGCCACGCCAGCGCAGGTCGCGCTCGCCTGGGTCCAGGCTCGCGGCGACGACGTCGTGCCCATCCCGGGGACGAAGCGGGTGAAGTACCTGGAGCAGAACGTGGCCGCCGACGACGTGCGCCTGACCGCGGACGATCTCTCGGCGTTGGACGCCCTGTCTGACCGGGTGCAGGGCCTGCGCTACCCGGACATGAGCTTGATCGCTCGGTAGCGAACCCTCGGGTCGCGCAGCGAGACCAGGTGCTCGCTGGAGCGCCGGTGGACAGACTGTTCCACGGCACGGGCAGCGCCGTCCGGCTCGGCGGCCCTACGTTGCCTCCACACACGGAGGCAACCATGGAACATCGACATCTCGGCCGCAGCGGACTCAAGGTCCCGGTCCTGAGCTACGGCACCGGCACCTTCGGAGGCGCGGGGGAGTTCTTCGGACGGTGGGGCAAGACCGACGTGCAGGAGGCGACGAAGCTGGTCGACATCTGCCTCGAGCACGGCGTGAACCTCTTCGACACGGCCGACGTCTACTCGGCCGGCGCCTCCGAGCAGATCCTCGGACAGGCGATCGCCGGGCGTCGGGATCAGGTGCTGATCTCGACCAAGGCGACCTTCACGATGGGCCCGGGGCCGAACGACAAGGGCAGCTCCCGGCACCACCTCATCGCCGCCTGCGAGGCGAGCCTGAAGCGGCTCGGCACCGACTACATCGACGTGTACTTCATGCACGGCTTCGACGCGTCGACCCCGGTCGAAGAGACCCTGCGCGCGCTGGACGACCTGATCTCCGCCGGCAAGATCCGCTACATCGGCGCGTCCAACTTCTCGGGGTGGCACCTGATGAAGTCCCTGTCGGTCTCGGACAAGCGCGGCTACAGCCGCTACGTCGCCCAGCAGGCGTTCTACTCGCTGGTCGGGCGGGAGCTGGAGTGGGAGCTGATGCCGCTGGGCCTGGATCAGGGCGTGGGCACGATGGTGTGGAGTCCGCTCGGTTGGGGGCGTCTGACGGGCAAGATCCGCCGGGGGCACGAGGCAGGGAGCGGTCGCATCGCCCAGGGCGGCCACGTGGGAGGACCGCCGGTCGACCAGGAGCAGCTGTTCGACATCGTCGACGTGCTCGACGCCGTTGCGGGTGAGCTGGACGCGACCATCCCCCAGGTGGCGATCGCCTGGCTGCTGACCCGGCCGGGGGTGGCCAATGTCGTCGTGGGCGCGCGCAACGAGCAGCAGCTCCGATCCAACCTGGCGGCGGCGGCCCTGACGCTGTCCGACGATCAGGTCCGTCGCCTGGACGACGTCAGCCGAAAGCAGCCGATCTACCCGTACTGGCACCAGATGGACTTCGACGAGCGCAACCCGAAGCCCACCCGCTGGTAGCGGCGGCCCGGGCGGTCCGGTCAGTCCTGGCCGAGTCCGCTCGCCACCCGGGTCGCCTCCTGGATGGTGCGGGCCAGGGTCGAGCGGATCCGCCCGTCCTCCATGGTCAGCAGCCCGGCGATGGTGCAGCCGGCCGGGGTCGTGACGTCGTCCTTGAGGGCGGCGGGGTGGGTGCCGGTCTGCAGCACCAGCTCGCCGGCGCCGCGCACGGTCTGCGCGGCCAGCTCGATGGCGACATCGCGGGGCAGGCCCATCATCACGCCCCCGTCGGCGAGGGCCTCGATGATGACGCAGGCGAAGGCGGGCCCGCTGCCGGACAGGGCGGTGACCGCGTCCAGGTGGGTCTCGTCGAGGATCCGCACCCGACCGACCGTCTCGAAGACGTGGCGGGCGAGGGCGATGTCCTCCTCGGTGGCACCGTCGTCAGGGGACAGCACGGTCATCCCCGCGCCGATCGTCGCCGGCGTGTTCGGCATGGCGCGGATCAGCCGGGCGTGGGGCAGCCAGCCCCGCAGCTGATCGAGCCGAACGCCAGCGCAGATGCTCACCACCAGCGTGTCCCGCGTGGCCTCGGCCATCTCGGTACGATCGAGGATAGACCTGGCTTTCTGGGGCTTCACCGCGACGATGACCACCTTGGCTGCGGCGGCTGCGGCGGCGTTGTCGTGACCGACCTCGATGCCGTGGGCGGCGCGCAGGGCGTCGGCCCGGATCGGCCGCTTCACGGTCGCGCGCACGGTGAGCTGCGACGCCCGCTGCAGCCCGGTCAGGATGGCCTCGCCCATGGTGCCGCAGCCGAGGATGGCGACGTCGTGCATCGGTGCTCCGTGAAGTCGGATTTCGAGTCTTGAGTTTCGAGTTTCGAGTTTCGAGCTCGAGGGTCAGAAGAAGACGATCAGGCCCGCCTGGGCGCGGGTCGTGGCGCCGACGGTGGTCGTCATGGACACGGTCGGCTCGTCGCTGCCGACCGCCGTGTTCGTCCGGGTCGCCGTGAGCACGTCGACGCCGATCCCGGCGGTGACGGTAGCCCGCTCCGAGACCCAGTGGTCGAGTTCGAACGCGGCGCCGAGGCGTCCGGTGCGGCTGTTCGAGATCTGGTCGATGGTGCCGGGCGGGGTGGCGGTGATGTCGAGCTGCTGAGCCTTCGCGCGCCTGAGCCGACCCGAGCCGACCGCCGAGATCAGCAGGTCGGTGCGCTCGATGCGCGCGACGGGGAGGCGCAGCGAGAACTGGGAGCCGAGGGTCCGGCTCTGGGGCTTGGTGTCGAGCTCGAGGGCGCCGAAGAACACGGTTTCGGACGTGCTCGTGATGGACGTGCCCACCGTCAGGTCCATGGACACGCCGCCCGCGGTCCGAACCCGCAGCGTCGGTCCGCTCGCAAAGCCCGTACCGACGACAGCACCCACGCCCACGCGGGTCTCCTCCGGGCGCGGGTCCTCGTTGTCATCCTGCGCGTGCGCGCCTCCGAGCAGCCACAGCACCATCAGCCACATGTCCCCTCCAGCGGGTGGTCGCCTCTGGGTACCGAGGGTCGCGCCGCTCGTCTACCCCGCGTTGAGGCGCCAGATCCCGTCCTCGCGGGGCGCGGCCAGGGGAGTGAGGGCGCCTCCGGCCAGGATGCCGCCTTCGAGGCTGCCATCGGGGCGCAGGAGCGCCAGGGTGACCGGCCCGTCGCCCAGCACCTCGGTGACCAGGCCGGCCAGCTCGATCGCGAGCGCGTTGGGGGCGGGGTCCTTCTTGAGATCGCGAGGCAGGCGATCGAGGCGGCGCAGGATCGGGTCGGGCAGGGCGACCGTGGCCGAGACCTGGACCGAGAAGCTGCGGCGTGCCCGGGACTTGCCCATGCCGCCGGGCTGGGCGTAGCTGGGCACGAGCCAGGTGCCGTCGACGGAAAACGTCACGTCGTCCGCGGTCTCCTCGTCCTCGAAGTTGGTCACGCGCCAGCGGTAGCTCGCCTTGTGGCCCTCGGGGGAGACGCCCCAGCCGGCGATCAGCGCCGTGGCGTAGGCCTCGAGCGGCACCCGCGCCATGGCCTCGGTCTTCACCTGCTCGGCCAGGTCCGCCGGGTCGATGGCGGCCCGCGGCGCGATGGCGTCGATCAGCGGGCCCAGGGTCTCGATCGGACCGGCCCAGCCCAGCAGCCCCGGGGTACCGGCGCGCTGGATCTTGACGGTTCGAGGCTGACTCTCGGGCGCGTCCGACACCTGGAGCAGCCAGTCGGGGGTCAGCACGGACAGGACGATGGACATGGGGGCTCCCGGGAGGGGGCGGAGGGTACGCTACGGGGCCGAGTTCGGCTCGCCCGGCGTCGCGATCACCTCGTCCTTGAACTCGTCGTTGACGTTGACGCCGCCCTCGCTGGCCGTGCAGCTGTGCCAGTTCTCGCGCGCGGCCCCGTCGCCGGGCACCGGGTTGCGCTCCATCGAGGTGGCCCGGCCTCGGATCGGACCTCCGAAGAAGGCCGCTCCGCCGTCGCCCGCCTCGTCGACGATGACGCTGTTCGGGTCGCGGAGGGCGAGGCCCAGCGCGCTGCCCTTCAGGTACAGGCGCGCCTGGCGGTTGTCGTTGTAGGCGTTGAGCACGAGGTTGCCGCCGACGAAGGCCGACGGGTCGTCCTGGGGCTCGCCGTCGGCGTACACCTCGGTGACGTGGTCGACGATCGTGAAGTAGCCGTTCGCGGGAATGATGCTCCCAGGCGGGATCCCGACCACGAAGTCGTCCGCGTTGGTCAGGCTCCACATGTCCAGGCGGATGTCCCGGTCGGTCATGTTGCGCAGCTCGATGAACTGGTCGTAGCCGTCGACGTCGCTGGAGTTCAGGCCGTACCAGTGGACCTCGTTGACGACGATGTCGCCGGGCACCACGATGGCCTTGCCCAGCGCGTCTGCCCGGTCGATCTCCTCGTCGGTGGTCGCGACCCAGGTCTCACCGAAGTGGCGGCCGCCGTCCCAGAGGTACTCGAAGTAGGTGTTGTAGTCGTTGGCCACGCGGTCCGAGCGCAG
>CALATR010000147.1 GCA_937891875.1 uncultured Pseudomonadota bacterium
CGGCAACAACAGCGCCAGCAAGACCAACGGCGGCGTCACGGTCGACTACAGCTACGGCACGTCCATGGCGCTCGCGAACGGCGACGACGAGATCGTGCTCGCCGACAGCTCCAAGCTGGGCACCATCTACGACGAGATCGCCTACGACGACGGCGCCACCTTCCCCGATGGGTCCGGCGCCTCCGCCCAGCTGAACGACGACACCTGGGACGCGGGCGACAACGACGACGGGTCGAACTGGTGCCTGGGCACGGCGTCCTACGGCGACGGCGACCTGGGCACCCCCGGCGCCGACAACGCCGTCTGCAAGGCGGCCACGTTCAACCTGGGCCACGACACGGCGCTCGGCGAGACGTCGGGCCACGCGGCCAACTTCTGGCTGGGCTCGAAGCTGGTGGTGACCAGCCCGGTCACCCTCGACAAGTTCGGCCTCATCGCCCTGTCGAGCGGGCAGAAGGTCAAGATGGCGCTCTACTCCGACGCGTCAGGGGCGCCGGGCGCGCTCATCGCGGAGACATCGGCGCACACCCTGGCGAGTGCGCGCCTGGAGATGGACGTCACCGACGTGAGGCTGGCGGCCGGGACCTACTACATCATGGCCATCTACGACTCGACCGCGAAGATCTCGTACACGACGTCCACGTCGGCCACCGTCTGGTACAAGTCGTACACCTTCTCCAGCTCGGCGCCGGCGCCGTTCGGGAGCGCGTCCACGTACACCGGCCAGGAGTTCGCGTACTACCTGGTCGTCTACTGAGCGCTCAGCCCCAGCCGCGGACGGTCTGCTCCTTGCGACGGTAGAGCTCCATCGCCTCGATCACGACGGCGGTGGCGCGCTTGTGGCCGTTGAAGGCGTCGACCTCCACCTGCTTGCCCTCGAGATCCTTGTAGGTCTCGAAGAACTTCTGGATCTCGCGGAAGAGGTGGGTGGGCAGCTCGTTGATGTCCTTGTAGACGGCCATCGACGGGTCGGTGGTGTGCACGGCGATGATCTTGTCGTCGCGCTGGCCCTCGTCCATCATGTGCATCACGCCGATGGCGCGGGCGGTCAGGATGGACAGCGGCACGACCGGCTCGGTGCCCAGGACCAGCACGTCCAGCGGGTCGTTGTCGTCGCAGTAGGTGCGGGGCAGGAAGCCGTAGTTGCAGGGGTAGTGCACGGCGCTGTAGAGCACGCGGTCGACGCGGAGCAGGCCGGTGGGCTTGTCCAGCTCGTACTTGACCTTGCTCCCGCGGGGGATCTCGATCACGACGTTGAAGTAGTTCTCGGCGTGATGGGTGTCGTTGGGCAGGTCGTGCCAGGGATGGGCCACGGGAACCTCCGAGTGGAGCGTGACCTACTGGTCCGTCGTCGACACGTCCAGGGCCTGCAACCACGCGTCCAGGATGAACAGCGACCAGCACTGGAGCCCCGCTCCCTGGACCTTGCCGACCCGGTGGACCAGGGTGCGGACCGCGTCGGGCCGGAACAGCGTGGTGCGGTCCTGCAGGCGCTTGGCGCGATCCTCGAGGAACAACCGGCCAGGTCCGGCGAGCCAGCTGTCGAGCGGGGCGGGGAGGCCGCGCTTGGGGCGGTTGACGAGGGTCGCCGGGATGACGCCGTTGAGCAGCGCGCGCAGGGGCCAGCGGGTGCGCAGGGCACCACCACGTCGGCGGATCTTGAAGCTTCCAGGCAGGCTTGCGGCCGCCTCGACCACGCCCCGGTCCATGAGCGGGAAGCGGATGTCGAGCCCGGCGGCGGCGGCGGTGCGGTCGGCCTGGGGCAGGGCGCGCTCGCGGAGCCAGGAGCACAGGAAGGCGTGGAGCACGGCGTTGACCGGGTCGGTGTCGAGGTCCTCGTAGAAGCGGACCAGCACCTCGTGGCGGACCCACGGGCGCACCTGGTCGGCGTCGGTGAGCAGGGCGCGGCGCTCCTCGGTGTCGAAGAGGCGGCTGCCGCCGAGCTCGAGCGCGAGGCCGTACAGGTGCATGGCGTCGACCGGGCCGTGGCCGGTGAGCATGTGGGCGGCGGGGCCGCGCATGGCCCGGGGCAGGCGGCGGACCGCGCTGGTGCGCCGGAGCCCGCGGGTGGCGGCGTCGAGCATGCGGCCGCCGAACAGCTCCTCGCCGCCGTCGCCGGACAGGACCAGCCTGGCGTGGGGCTGCACCTGGCGGGCGAGCAGGAGCTGCAGGATGCTCGCGGGGCTGCCGATCGGGTGGCCCAGCGCGTGCACCGTGTCGTCGAACGCGTCGGCCAGCTCGGCGGAACCGACCACCACCTCGTTGTGCTCGAGGCCCAGCAGGCGCGCCACCCGCCCGGCGAAGGGCGTCTCCGGGTTGTCGTCGTCCGCAAAGCCGACCGTCCAGCTGGGCAGGGCCTCGCCGAGCTCGGCGGCGGCGGCGGCGATCGCGGTCGAGCCCAGCCCGCCGGACAGGTAGAGCGCTGCGGGCGCACCGCTGGCCAGGCGTCGACGGACCGCGTTCAACAGCCCGCTGTGCAGGCCCTCGATCGCGTCCTTGCTGGAGGGAGCGGTCGTGCCGGCGGGGGCGTAGGGCACGTGCCAGTAGGCCCGGGTGGACACCCCGTCGCGGCGGTAGCGCAGCCAGTGGGCGGCCTCGACCTGCTGGACCCCCCGGATCAGCGTGCGGGGAGCGTGCACGACGCGAAAGGCGAGGTACTCGGACAGCGCGGGTCCGGACAGCGAGCGGCCGACCCACGGCACCTTCAGCAGGGCGGGCAGCTCCGACGCGAAGGCGAAGCGATCGCCCTGTCGGCTCCAATACAGGGGGCGGACTCCGAGGCGATCCCGCACCAGGTGCAGCTCCTGCGACCGGCGGTCCCACAATGCCGCGGCAAAGTCGCCGTCGACGTACTGGGTGAGGCTCGTGCCCCACCGCCGCCAGGCCAGCGCGAGCGCCTCCACGTCGGTCAGATCCGTCCGCGCGTCACCCGCCGCGAGGGCCACCTTGAGGTGGTCGTAGATCCAGCCGTCGAGCAGGACCACCACGTCGTCTGCGACCAGGGGCTGGCGCGAGCGGGTGGGCACCAGCTCCCGGCGCCGGTGCGCCAGCGCGATGGGTCCCTCGACGAAGGTGCCGTCGCCGTCCGGGCCACGATGGGCCAGCGCGGCAGAGGCTGCGGCGAGCGCGTCCAGGTCGGGCGGATCGTCGTCGAAGTGCAGGATGCCGGCGAGGCCGCCCAAGGTCGCTCCGCGGAAGGGCTCGCAGGGTAATCCGATCCGGCCCCGGCGCGATAGGCTGCCCCCGTGCCAGTCCCGCGCCCACTCCGCACCCTCGCCTGTTTGCTCGCCGTGCTCCTCGTTGTCTCGGGGTGCACGTCCGCGCGGCGCAAGGTCGACGGCGACATCGTGCACAAGGTGGAGTTCGAAGGGCTGGGACCGCCCTTTGTCCGACCCTTCTCGAAGGCGGAGCTGCGGGCGGCCATGGCCCAGAAGGAGAGCGGGTTCGGGGTGCGCACGCCGGGGCTGACCTGGGCGGCGCGGGCGGTGCGTCTCGACCGGGACATGCTCGACGACGACGCCTACCGCCTCGAGACCTGGCTCGCGCACCACGGCTACTTCGACGCCCGGGTCGAGGGCTTCCACATCCGCCGCAAGCGCCCCCAGCGCTTCGATCGCGAGGGCCTGCTCAAGAAGGCCGGCGTGGTCGTGGTCACCGCGCACCTGACCTTCGGCGAGCCCTCCTTGGTCCGCGAGCTCGACGTGGCCTGGCAGGACGACTTCGCCGATCGCTTCTGGCGCAACACCCAGGAGGGCGTGTGGTCGCGCACGTCCTACCTGCAGCCAGAAGACCCGTTCAACCTGGACTACGTCGACTACTCGGTCGCCGATCTCGTCCAGCGCATGCAGGAGCACGGCTACGCCTACGCGGACGCCGAGGCGCAGATCGACGCCTACCCGGCGGAGCACACCGTCGACGTGGTGGTCGAGGCCACGACCGGCCCCCCGACCACCATCGGCGAGATCACGATCGAGGGCAACGATCGCCTCGATGAGGCCCAGATCCGCGACGTGCTCAAGCTGAAGCCGGGGGTGAAGCTCTCCCAGTACGAGCTGCGCGAGGCCCAGCAGCGGCTCATCGCCACCAGCGTCTTCAGTTTTGCCCAGGTGGAACCTGATCTCTCGGACCCAAGCCGCCGGGAGGTGCCGGTCCGGGTGCAGCTCAAGGAGGGCCACTTCGGGCGGGTGCGCTCCGGCGGCGGCGTCGTCTACGACGGCACGACCATCACCCCCCGCGTGCGCACCGACCTGTCGCACTACAACATCGACCAGCACCTCGGGCGTCTGGAAGCCTCGGTGAACGCCGGTGTCGGTGTGCCGCTGCAGGGCGGCTTCGACGCCAGCCGCATCCTGTGGGGCTTCTCGGTCGGCTACACCCGCTCGCGGGTGTTCAAGCCAGCGGGCTCGCCCAAGCCGTCCAAGTGGGACTTCACTTCCGAGCTGTCCTTCCAGCGGGACCTGCTCGCGGGCCAGCTGCTCTACAGCCGGGCGAAGGTCTCGGCCGGCCTCGCCCACCGGTTCACCGACAGCGTCATCCTCAACTTCGGCCCCGAGGTCGAGCTGACCCGGCTGGGCGCGGGCAGCCTGTTCTCGAACGACGAGGCCGACCTCACCGAGCTGGACAAGCTGCTCGTCACCGCCACCTACGGCGGCAATCCGTCGTCCGTGCGCAACCCGTTCCTGCTGCCGACCCTCAAGGCGCGGATCCAGATCGACTGGCGCAAGGGCGAGAAGGGCAGCAACGTCGCCCTCGATCCGCGCGGGGGCTACTTCTACCAGTTCGAGGTGCGCCAGGCGATCCCGCTCACCACCGACGGCTTCCGCTTCACCGACCTGTACGGCGAGGCCCGCTTCTACCGGTCGCTGCTCTCGCCGAACAAGCGAGAAGTGCCCTACACCCTTGCACTTCGGCTCAAGGGGCGCTGGCTGCCTGGCCCGGCGAACACGTTCCAGGATGCCATCCCCTACAACCAGCGCGGCTTCCTCGGCGGCTCCCAGGACATCCGCGCCTTCCGGATCAACCAGGTCGGCCCGTACGACTGCGTCTGCCTCGCCCAGGAGGAGGATCTGGTCGAGGGCCCGTTCTGGCCCTTCACCCGCAAGACCGGTGGCACCCGGCTCGAGCCCAACCCGACCTTCCTGCCCCGTGGCGGGCGCTTTGCCGGGCTCATCTCGGGGGAGGTCCGCCGCCGCTGGCCGTCCGGACGCGGCATGGCGCTGTTCGGTGACGTCGGCCTCCTCGCACGGTCGAAAGAGGAGTTCCTCCCCACCAACTGGCCCCACTCCCTGCGGCTCGGGGCGGGCATCGGCTTCCGCCAGGCGACCCCCATCGGCCCCCTGCGCGTCGATCTCGCCTTCCGTCCCCGCTACCCCGAGGACGGCTCCCCCCAGCGGTCGGCGGACTACGTGGAGCCGACCGATCCGTCCGATCCAAACTACTATGTCGGTCGGTACTACGGCTGTGACGACATCCCGGACAGCCGCATCCCGACCCGGGCGGTGGGCCTGACGCCGTTTGGCAAGGACCAGCCGGTCATCGTCAACCTCGCCATCGCCATCGGAGAGGCGCTGTGAGCGGGGAGGGGAGCGAGGACGACGCTCCGTCCGCGACGCCCTCGGGTCCGGAACAGGCCGAGGACGTCGTCACCGCGGTCACCGAGGTCACCGAGGCACCGACGGAGCCGGCGAAGAAGAAGAAGAAGGGCAAGGGCCGGCGGATCCTGTCGCGGCTCGGGTGTGGCGGACTCGTGGTGGTGGGCCTGCTCGGCGTGGCGCTGTGCGGCGTCGGCGGCTGGCTGCTGACGCCCGGCGGGCAGGACCGGATCACGTCCGAGGTCGAGGGTCTGGTCACCGGCTTCATGAGCGAGGGCGAGCTCGAGATCGGCTCCCTGCGCACGAACCTCCTGTCCTGGATCGAGGTGGACGACGTCGCGCTCGAGGACGGCAGCGGGCGGGCGGTGGTGTCCCTGCGCCACGCCCGCGCCGAGCTGCAGCTGCTCGATATATTTGGTGGAACCGTCCACATCACCAAGCTCGAGGCCGAGGGGCTCGACGGTGACCTGCAGATCGACGAGGACGGCAACCTGGACATCGTGCGCATGTTCGCGAGCGAGCCCGACCCCGACGCGGCCCCCTTCGAGGGCCTGCCGGTGGACCTGCTGTTCGAGAACATCGCGCTGACCGACAGCCACGTGAAGCTCACCGGGCCGGACCTGAACCCCATCGAGGTCGACGACCTGTCGCTGCTGGGCACCTTCGATGGCAGCGGCCTGCGCTTCGAGGTCCGCGACATCGACCTCGACGGCACGATGGTCTCCCCCGACCCCGGCCCGCTGCGGGCGGACGGCAGGGTGGTGTGGGCGGGCAGCGGGCTGGAGGCGGTCGATCTGACCGCAAACCTGCGTGAAAACGCGATTGTCGCCAAGGGGCATGCGCGCGACCTGTGGGCCACCGGGGAGGCGGTCGACCTGACGCTCGAGGTCACCCGACTCGACCTGCCGGACATCAACGGCTTCGTCGACGCCGGGCTCACCGGGCGGGTCGGCGGGGTGGTGACCGCGAAGGGCACCCTGTCCGAGCTCGCCGTGAAGGGCACGCTCTCCGGTCAGGGCGAGACCCGCGGGAACATCGTCATCGACGCCACCGCCGACGTGAACGAGCCCTCCTGGGACGGCACGGTCGACGTCGATGGCCTGCGCGTGGACGACCTGCTCGCCGCCGTCACCGATCCCCTGCCGGTGTCGGTGAAGGCGCAGATCTCCGGCTCCGGCGCCACCTGGCCCGATGACGTCGTCGTCAACGCGACGATCCTCGACGCGAAGACCGACTTCTGGGACATCGAGGTCACCCGGGCGAGCGCGGACGTGTTGCTGAAGGAGGGCATCGTCGAGCTGACCGGCATCGACGTGGCCGGTCCCGTCGGTCAGATCGGAGGCACCGGGTCCTTCGACGCGGTGGAAGGCGACCTGCACCTGGAGCTGACCGGCCAGCAGCTGGACCCGAGCCACCTGCGCAAGCTCAACGTGCCCGTCGAGCTGGACGGCACGCGGGGCACCGCCGACGTGGTCGTGGACATGAACGCCTACGCCGAGGAGGTCGACGTCGTGGTCGAGGGGACCGCAGACGTGAGCCCGTTCTACTGGACCCGCGACATCCGCGCGCAGCGCGTCCGGGGCAGCTACCGGGTGCACGTCATGGGGACCGACGTCGACGTGGACGCCGACGCCAACGGGTTCGGCGTGCTCGCGTACGGGGCGACCGTGGACCGGGCGAGCTCCGACGGGATCCGGGTCGAGGTCCGCGAGCAGGGCGTGCAGTGCAGTGGCGGAATCCAGGCGAGTGACGCCCTCTATCCGTTGATTCCGGACAGCCTGGTCGCCGACCTGGGGCGCGGCGTGGAGCTGGACTCGGGCACCGGCAGCTGGTCGGTGGACGTGCCCTTTGGCGAGGACGCCGAGATCGTCGTCAACGTCGACGTGGAGGCCGGATCCCACCGCCTGCTGCGCTACCCGGGCCAGACCGGCACCATCCACTTCGGCATGCTCGGCGACCAGGCCGAGATCACCGCCAAGCTCGACGCCAGCTCCATCCGCCGCCTGGCCGACCTGGACCTCGCGCTGGACCTGAACACGCTCCAGTTCACCTTCGACACGCTGCAGGTGGCGCCGGAGCCGCGCCAGACGTGGACCGCGGTGCCTGGCGGCGGCTTCCGGGTGGACGGCCTGGGCGTGACCGACCTGTCCCTGGACCTGCGCTCGGCGGTCGGCGAGCTGGACGTCAGCGGAACTGTCGGGCTCGAGGGTCGGCAGGACCTGCGCGTCGAGGTCTACGATCTCGACCTGGAGGCGGTCGCACGCCTGCTGCCCATGTGGATCGACGGGCTCGAGGGCTACGCAGGCGGGATCGTCACCCTGGGCGGTACAGCAAACGATCCCGATCTGGACGGCGAGATCGAAGTGGCCGACGTGGCGTGGACCCAGCCCGCCACCGACGAGGACCCCGCGTGGCAGGTGGTCCGGGGTGTTGGCGCCCGGCTGACCCTCGACGGCACGGCGGACCGACTGGGGGTGCGCGGACGGGGCTTCGTCGACGGCAACCCCCTCGCCGACATCGACACCTCCCTGCCGGTCACCCTGGCCTTCGACCGGGCGGGCTTCGACCCCCGCGGCGACGTGTCCGCCGACATCCTGCTGCTGTCGGGTGGGCTGACCCGCTTCGGCGAGCTGCTGGGTGTGCCCCTGCCCCAGGACGGCTCGGTCCAGGCCCAGCTGGTGCTCCAGGGCACGCCCGTGGCCCCGGTCGGCAAGCTCACCCTCGACGCGTCGGTCCCGGTTCAGGGGCTCGACGGCAAGGTCGTGCTGGACGCGCGCCTCGACAAGCGGGCCGACGGCGAGCTGACCTGGCGCGCTCACGCCAAGGAGGGCGGCCAGCAGCGCCTGTCGCTCACCGGCAGCGGCACCACCGAGGTCGATCGCGTGCTGGTCTGGGCGCTCGAGGGGGGCACGACGCCCACCTGGACCGATCCCGAGCTCTTCCTGGCCGACCTGCAGACCAGCCTCGTCGTCGAGGAGCTGCCGGTCGCGTCCCTCGCCCAGGTGGCCCAGACGCCGCTCGACGTGGACGGCACCATCACCGGCAAGCTGGAGGTCGGTGGGTCGGTCATGCAGCCGCGGGTGGACGGGCGCCTGGCCATGGCCAACGGGCGCGCCGCCACCGTGCTCATCCAGAACACGGAGCTGATCCTCGCCAGCAGCGACAAGGGCTACGACGTCGCGCTCACCGCGGACATGGAGCAGGACCTGGGCGGCTCCCGCGCCGAGCGCATCGGCTCCATCTACGTCGACGGCACCGTGCCCCTGGTGGTCGACTTCAGCAAGGAGATGGCCGAGTGGGAGCGCGGGGACCTGGACATCCGCGCCGCCGCCGATGTGCCCCTCGCGCTCGCGGCCGCCTACGACAGCGGCGTGCGCGAGGGGGTCGGCTACCTCCAGCTGGACGGCCACCTGGGCGGAAGGGTGTTCGATCCTGAACCTTCGCTGACCCTGACCTCCAGCCAGGGCGCCTCGCTGACCTACCGGCCCATCGGCATCCGCTTCCGGGACCTGGTCGTCGACGTGGCGATGAACCAGCACGTCATCCAGGTCAACACCATCTCCGCCGAGACCCGGGCCAGCCGGGTGCGCGTCGACACGGCCATCTCCGGGGTCTTCTCCGGCGCGGTCCAGGGCGGCGAGGAGGCGGTGAGCGGCCTGCGTCGGCTGTTCAGTCGCAAGAAGAAGCGCAAGGAGAAGCAGAAGTTCCAGCTGAAGGTCGGGCGCGGCAAGCTCGAGTTCGACGGCCGGGCCGCGCTCAACGAGTGGCTGGTGGAGGACCTCGACCTCAAGCTCCAGCTGGACCAGGCCCTGCTCCTGTCCACGTCCGAGCAGTACCTGCGCCTGTCGACGCTCAAGCCCCTGACCGTCTCCGGCGCCATCACCCAGCCCAAGGTGCGCGGCAGCGTGCAGGTCGACGAGGCGAACCTGTTCCTCGATCTCGCGACCGCGCTCGGCGGCTCGGCGATGGAGATCGACCCCCGGATCGTGGTCCACCGCGGCACCGAGGAGATCAGCACCGAGGTGGCCGAGGCGAGCCTCTTCGACGACGTCGACATCGAGCTGTACCTGGACCTGGGTCGGGCCACGCGCGGGCGCATGGTCATGCCGCTGGAGGCCATCCAGTGGCTCGGCGCCCAGGCCGAGGCCCTGCTCAAGGTGGACCTTCGAGCGCGACTCTCGAACGACGACGCCCTCGTGTTCCGCCAGGTGCCCTGCCGGGCGCCGGACAGGGAGGGCAAGATGAAGCCCGTGCCCGAGCGGCAGGGGGCGTGCGGGCTCTACCATCCGCAGGTGCGCGGCATCATCGACATCGTCGACGGCGCGGCGCGGGTCTTGCGGGCGGACTTCACCCTGACCACCAGCAAGGTGAGCTTCCTGGGCAGCGAGGTCTACAACCCCAACCTCGACATCCACGGCGAGATGCGCACCGACGACACGACGATCACGATGGACATCGGCGGCACGGCCTACGACCCGGACGTGAAGTTCAACAGTGCCGAGAACCCGGACCAGGTGTTCGCGATGCTCGCGCTCGGCACGTCCCTGGACGACCTGACCGCCCAGCAGGTCGCCTCGACCCTGGCGTTTGCCCTGCTGAACTCGGCGCTCACGGACGTGAACCTGCCGTCGGTGAACATCGACCCGAGCGGGCAGGTGTCGGTGGGCATCGCGCTCGGCCGCAACGCCTTCGTGGAGTTCGTCGCCGGCGGCACCCCCCGCCCGGACGAGAACGTGTTCGAGGCGGAGCTGGAGTACAGCCTGGACATGATCGCCCGCGGGCTGCTGCTGAAGGCCGGCTACGGCGCGTACGCGATCCCGTTCTGGGGGGACGTGCTGATCGAGCGGAAGTTCGACTGAGAGGCGGAGAACGGCCGGCTAGCGTCGCGTGGGTTCTGGGCGGGGGAGTTGAGGGGCGGTCTCTGGTCTCTGGTCTCTGGTCTCTGGGCTTGAACGCGGGAGATGGGGCGTACGGCTTCGTGCTTGCGGTGATGGGTCGCGTTGGAGTGACACAGGAGTCGGTCTGGATCCGTGGCGGCTGGGGCGCCGTTCCATCGGGCCATCGGGATTTGCGCCTTCGATCCCCCGTTCGGAGCGGGCCCCAGAGACCAGCGACCAGAGACCGTCCCGCCACGGTCAGCTGAGACCGCACTGGCACTGCCGTCGTGCTACACGCCTCCGCCACGCATCTGGAGCCGTCATGAAGATCGTCTGCGCGTACTCCGGGGGTCTCGACACCTCCGTCATGGTCCACTGGCTGAAGGAGCGGTACGACGCCGAGATCATCACCTACACCGGGGATCTCGGGCAGGGTGATGACCTGGACGCCATCCGGGCCAAGGCCCTGCGCACCGGCGCCGTCCGGGCGGTGGTGGACGACCTGCGTGAGCGCTTCGTCGACGAGTTCATCTTCCCGGCGCTGAAGGCCAACGCGCTCTACGAGGGCACCTACCCCCTGCACACCGCACTCGGCCGCCCGCTGCTGGCCGCGCGCCTGTGCGAGGTCGCGGTCGAGTTCGGCGCGGACGCCATCGCCCATGGCTGCACCGGCAAGGGCAACGACCAGGTCCGCTTCGAGGTCGCCGCCCAGTGCCTGGCCCCGCACCTCGGCGTGATCGCCCCGCTGCGCGAGTGGGACCTCACCACCCGTGAGCTGGAGATCGAGTACGCCGTCGAGCGCGGCATCGAGATCCCGGTCACCCTCGAGAAGCCCTACTCGATCGACGAGAACATCTGGGGCTGCGCCATCGAGTGCGGAGAGATGGAGGATCTCTGGGCGGAACCGCCCGAGGACGCCTGGCGCATGACCAAGGATCCGCGCACGGTGAAGCTGCCGTCCCGCGAGATCATCATCGGCTTCGAGCAGGGCATCCCGGTCAGTCTCGACGGTGAGATGCTGCCGCCGGTGCTGCTGCTGGAGAAGCTGAACCAGATCGCCGGCGACTACGGCATCGGTCGCATGGACATGGTCGAGAACCGCGTCGTGGGCCTGAAGAGCCGCGAGGTCTACGAGGGCCCGGCGGCGGTGATCCTGGTCGCCGCCCACGTGGAGCTGGAGCGCGTCGTGCTCGACCGCCCGACCTCCACCTACAAGCGCCGCATCGCCGACGACTTCGCCAACCTCATCTACGACGGACTGTGGTTCGGGCCCCTGCGCCACGCGCTCCAGGCCTTCGTCGACGAGACCCAGAAGCACGTCACCGGCGAGGTCCGCATCCGCCTGTCCGCAGGCCGCTACATCGTGACCGGCCGCCGCAGCCCCTACAGCCTCTACGACGACGGCCTCGCCACCTACAGCCACGGCGACACCTTCGACCGTGAGGCGGCGGCGGGCTTCCTCAAGCTCTACGGGCTGTCGTACCGGACCTGGGGCGGGCTGCAGCGCAAGGTCGGCGAGCACCCGAGCGAGTGAGCGGCGGCCGGCCGGCCGGCGGGACCTGGGCTGCCTTCGGTGTGGTGGCGCTGTGGATCGTGCTCTGGTCGGTCTGGGCTCTCGAGCAGCGCGAGGTCCTGCTGCTCGTGGACATCGGCGAGCTCAGCCTGCTCGAGGCGATCGCCTGGCCGGCGGTGTTCCAGGGCAGCGTCACCATGGGCCTGTCGTTGGGAATGCGCGTTGGACTTGCGTTTTCCGGCGTGGTGTGGATCTGGGTCGGCCGGCCCCGCGACGTCGCTCGCGGGGTGATCCTCGGCGCAGGGGTCCTGCCGGCGGCCATCGCGTTCGCGTCCGTGTCGCTCGTCTCGGCGATGTTTCTGATCAACCTGGGCGCCGGGCGGCTGCCCGACGTCGCGTTGCGGTGGTTCGTCGGCGTGCCGTGGCGCTTCGGTCGCATCACCCTGGCGGCTGGTGCGTTCAGCGCGGCCGTCGTCCTGGTTCATCTGTGCATGGCCGCCGCCCCGGGCACGGCCGGCCGGGTGCGCCTGGGCGTCGGTCGGGTGGTGCTCGCCCTGGCGCCGGTAGCGGCCGCGGTGGTCGGCGCGGTCGGCGTCATCGGCGCGCTCGCCTACCCCCTCGGGCCGCTGAGCCAGCTGGCGATCGCGTGCATGGCGCTGCTGCTGGCTGGCGTCGTGGCCATGGTTCTGCCGGAGCGCGCCGGCCGGGCGATCCTCGTCGGCGCGACCCTGCTGGCGCTGGGCTCGCCAGTCGTGCTCGAGCTCGCCACGGTCGGGGTCCACGACCTCCCCGACGCGCTCTCCTTCGTGTGGGATCTCGACCTCTACTTCCTGATCGCCTTGCTCGGTGCCTGGATCCTCGCCGACGTCATCTGGGAGCGCCGGGTCGCGGTGGCCGAAGTGCCGGTCAGCCCGCCATCATGATCTGGAACGGCAGCACCGACAGGGTGGCCATGGCGAACCAGGCGACCACGGTGACGACGAAGAGTAGCGTCGCCAGGACCAGCCCGACGGCGCTGCTGGTCTGCAGGTTGCGAAGACCGGGGATGCAAGCGCCGATTCCGGCGAACAGCGGGACCAGGGCCAGGCTGCCGCCGATCCAGGTCGCGTAGGCCGCGATGGAGATCCCGCCGGCCAGCAGGGTCTGCTTCATGTCGGAAGCCGCGGTGGCGACCGCCTGAAAGGCCTCGATCATGCCCAGCAGCTGCCAGGCGCCGCCGGCCAGGGTGAGGGCGAGGAAGCCGGACACGCCCACGAACACCCGCAGCGCCGCCATGCGCCCGCGGTGCTCGACGTCCTCCTTGTCGATGCGGATGGCCGAGAACAGGACCGCGAGGCCGGTGACCACGGCCAGCAGCGCGCAGACCGGCAGGGCGGGGCCGACGTCGCGCAGGTTGCCGATCCCCACGGTCAGCGCGATCGCGCCAGCGGCGATCAGCCAGCCGACGAAGCCGCCCAGCACGGACCCACCGACGCCGAGCAGGTCGATCTTGCCCTCGGGACCGGGGCGGATGGGCGCGGGCAGGGCGCCAGCGAGCCCGATGAGCAGGAAGGCGCCGCTGGCGAGGGTGGCGGCCAGCCAGCCGGAGAGCAGGATCGCCGCGGTGTTCTGCGCCACCAGCATCTGCGCCTCTCCCGGAGGCGCCGAGCGGGCCTCGGACACCTGGTACACGCCCCAGGCGCCGATGCCGACCGCGACGAGCAGCGTGAGCACAGGCAGCGCCCAGGCCAGGCTCGCGGGGACCTTCTTCGAGCGGGCAAAGCCCGTGATCAGCGGCAGGATCGGGGCGAGGAACGCCGAGATCAAGCCCGCGGCGAGCACGAGCCAGGTCCAGGGTCCGTGCTCGAACACGGCGATGGACAGCAGGTCCAGCATCCTCATCGGGCCTCCCGTGCAGCCCGGGGCAGCGGGCGCGCGTCCGGTTACCACGCGGGCCGGTCGGAACGGAAGCGACCCAGGAGGCAGGCATGGCGCTGTGGGACGGACGATTCAGCGGGACACCCGATGAGGACATGGTCGCGTTCGGCCAGTCCCTGGACGTCGATCTGCAGATGTGGCGGGAGGACCTGCAGGGCAGCCGAGCGCACGTGCGCATGCTGGGCGAGGTGAACCTGCTGGACGACCCCGAGGTGGTGACGATCCTCCAGGGCCTCGACCAGGTAGGGGCGGAGCTGGCGGCGGGCACGTACCAGCCGGGACCGGAGCTCGAGGACGTGCACATGGCGGTCGAGTCCCGCCTCATCGAGATCGTCGGACCGGTGGGCGCCAAGCTGCACACCGCGCGCTCCCGCAACGACCAGGTCGCGACCGACGTGCGCCTGTGGCTGCGGACGAACCTGACCGGCCTGAAGGCCCAGCTGGTGGACCTGGTCGCCGCCCTGCTCGACCGCATCGAGGCCGACGGCGACGTGCTGATCCCGGGGTTCACCCACCTGCAGCGCGGTCAGCCCATCCTGCTCGGCCACCACCTGCTGGCCTACGCCTGGATGGTCAGCCGCGACGTCGAGCGCATCGAGGACGCACTCAAGCGAAACGACGCCTGCCCCCTGGGTGCTGGCGCGATGGCCGGCACCCCGCACCCCATCGACCGGGCCATGAGCGCGGGCCTGCTCGACTTCAGCCGCCCGGTGCCCAACGCCATGGACGCGGTCGCCGCGCGGGATCACCTCTGCGAGGCCGCGTCTGCCTGCGCCATCGCCATGACCCACATGAGCCGCATGGCCGAGGAGCTGGTCCTGTGGTCGACCGCCGAGTTCGGCCTCATCCGCATCGGCGAGGCCTACACGACGGGCTCCAGCATCATGCCCCAGAAGCGCAACCCCGACGCCGCCGAGCTGGTTCGGGGCAAGGCCGGCCGGGTCATCGGCAGCCTCCAGGCCCTGCTGGTCATGGTGAAGGGCCTGCCGCTGGCCTACAACCGCGACCTGCAGGAGGACCGCCACGCGCTGTTCGACGCCCTGCACACGACCCGCGCCTGCGCCCGCATGCTGGCCGGCCAGTGGCGCGACATGACCGTGCGTCGCGATCGCTATGAGAAGGCGTTGGAAGGGGACTTCCTGCTGGCGACCGAGCTCGCCGACTGGCTCGTGACCCGCGGCGTGCCCTTCCGCGAGGCCCACCACGTCTCCGGTCGGATCGTCGCCTGGTGCGAGTCGGAGGACGTGGACTTCACCGCGCTCGACGTCGACCGCCTGCAGACCTTCCACGACGCCTTCGACGAAGACGCCCTCACCTGGCTCTCCCCCCGCGCGGCGGCCGAGCGCCGGACCTCGCTCGGAGGCACGGCCCCGGAGCAGATCGCGCATCAGCGGGACGTGCTGCGGGAGTGGTGCGCGGCTCGGAGCGGAGGCGGGGCGGTCTGACGGGGACTCGCGGTGCGGTTCAGGAGTTCGTCTGGCGCGGCGCCGCGTGGGTGCGATCGGGGGAGTGGAGGGGCGGTCTCTAGTCCCTGGTCTCTGGGGCCCTCTCCGAACGGGGCGGCGAAGGCGCAGAAACCGAAGCTCCGTTCAGCCCCTCCCGACCGGACCCGGTCCCTACGCGCTCGCCTTGTTCCCGCTGTTGCGGATCAGTGAGCCAGTGTCGGAGCACCGCCGACCCGTGCCAGAAGCCCCCGCGCGCAGCAGGCCCCAGGGACCAGCGACCAGGGACCGTCCCTCCACTCCCCTGCTTGAAGCTACGCGACTTCCCGTCAGACCGACCTCGGCCCGCCACTCCCTCGCCCGAAGCAACGCGACTTCCCGTCAGACCGACCTCGGCCGCTACTCCTCGCCGGAGTCGCCCGCCTCGCCGTCCTCCAGCTCGCTGATCGGCACGAAGCTGTACTCCGTCTCCAGCGCCACCTGGTTCCCCGGCTTCCAGTTGCCGTCCAGGACCTCCGTCGCGACCCACAGCAAGAAGAAGATCTTGACCGCTTCCGCGTCGTCCAGCTGGGCCTCTTCCTCTTCCGGCTCGCGCTCGAACAGGGAGTAGATCGCCTCGTCCAGGATGTGCGGCTGGGCGCGGCCCTCGATGGCGCGGACCCGGTCGGCGAAGCCCTCGTCGTAGGGGAGGAGCGAGCCTGCGGACGCGCCGACGCGCTTCTCGGCCTCGCGGACCTGCTCCCAGGTCGCCTTGCGCAGGCGACCGCCCGCCAGGTCGAACATCCGGGCGACCACGCCAAACAGGTAGACCGTGACGCCGCCGCTGGGGCCGGTCAGGTTCTCGGCGTTCTCCTCCAGCCACTTCGTCAGCCGACGGTGGTCGCGGAGCAGGCGCTGCAGGGATGCCTGATCGGTGAGGGCGTTGTCGCCGATCTCGACGGACCGGGCGTGGACCCACTCGCGGGGCAGGTAGGCGTTGGGCATGGCTCCTCCAAGGGGCGGGCCCGTATCGCCTTGGTCGTCGGGCTACCAGCCCGCGGAGTGCAGCCCCACCTGGTAGCGCTCGCAGGGCTCGTGCTCGGGCAGGCGCCGGGATGCGGTGCCGGTCTCGCCGGCGGGCACGGGGCCGAGGTCGACCAGCCAGGTCTCGTCGCGGCAGTGGATGGACGCCTGGGCGGCCTGCACGGCGCGGTTGGCCCGGTTCTCCAGGCGCGCCTCGACCGAGACCTGCGTTGGAAGGCGGGTGATCGTCGCGCCGACGTCCACGAAGGGCTTGACGTCGAGGTGGCGGCTGTAGTCGTTGCGGCGACTGAACACGACCTCGCGTCGGTCGGCGTCGATGGTCAGGTTGAAGCCGCCGGTCACGTTCAGGCCCAGCAGGCCGACGGTGTCCTCGCCCGCGCACTCGTCGCAGGTGGCGACGGCGACGCCGTCCATCGGCAGGTCACCCAGCCACACCCGGTCCAGCAGCACGATGCGGGCCTCGCGCTCCCCGTTGGCCGTGTGCAGGGTGATGGTCGGGTCGTCCTTGGACGGCTCGATGCCCAGCTCGGACAGCAGCGAGGTCGGCAGGGTCGTGTAGGTGGCGCCGGTGTCCAGCAGGAACTGCAGCTCGCGGGTGTCGGTGCCCTGCTCGATGGCGATCTCGACCGAGAGGCGGCGTCCGTCACCCTCGTACGGCAGGGCGATCTGGTGGTCGCGCAGGGGCTCCTTGGGCTCGGGAACCGACTGCACGACCAGGGTCTCGGCGACCGGTGCCTCGGGCTCGGCCAGGGTCGGCTCGTCGGGCATGACGCCGGCGACGGCCTGGGCGTAGGGGGCGACGTCCTCGCTGCCCAGCGACAGACCGGTCACGAGCGCGCGGGCCCGCTCACCGGGAAAGTAGACCGGCAACGCCAGGAAGATGCCGGCGGACCACAGGGCAGCGGCCAGGCCGAGCACCTCGACCTTGTACTCGCGGGAGAGCATGCCGATGACGACGGGGGGCACGAGCACGAGCCCGACCGCGGTCGCGGCGGCGGCGAGCGGAGCGGCCTCGCGGTGGATGCCCAGACCGGCCAGGGTCGCGAGCACCACGACGGCACACAGCAGCCCGATCCCGACGGCCAGCACTCGCACCAGGGTCTTCACGCGGGCAGCCTCCAGTCAGGGCTTATCGGACCGGGGCGATCCGGTCCCGTCCCGGGCCATCTCGATGCGTCGACGGTTGCACGGGTGGGGACATTCGGCGACGCTCAGTGCTCCTGCCCGGAGCGTGCGTGCGCCGATTCGTCCCGTTGATCCTGCTGCTGGCCGGCTGCCCCCAGTTCGAGCACGTGCAGGTCCTGCTGAGCGGCGACACCGCCGTCATCGTGCTCGAGGGCATGCACGACGAGGCCTCCGACCTGTGCCTGCAGGATCCGAACGCGCTGATCCGCCTCGCCGAGCAGTGGGCGCGCCTGGGTCGCGTTCGGGCCAGCGTCATCGCGGACAAAGAAGGCGCGATCATCACGCTGAGGGGCGTCGAGCACGGCCTCATGGGACTCGACCTCAGCGGGGACGAGCCGCGCATGCCCACGCCCTGGTTCGTGCCCGCGTCGATGGGCCTCGGACCCACCCTGATGGCGAAGGACGGCATGCTGATGGACGTGCGGAGCGCCGCCACGGGCGTGCGCTGCGACACGATCCCCAAGGTGGCGCTGCCGACCGACCGCGACGTGGCCGCGCCCGACCTCCCCGAAGCGGTCACCCAGGTCAGCCCCGGGATCGTCGTCGCCGCCCGGGACGGGGCGGTGCTCTTCGCGGAACGGGAGGCCGTACCGGCATTCTCCCATCTCCTCGTTCCTCACCACCCGCCAGCTTCCGGCGTGCCCCACCCGGTCGTGGCCAAGGTCGAGCGCGGCACCGTCGTCGCGTGGTCCCTGCCCGTGCGTCGGGTCGTGCAGGGCTTCCAGAGCGGGTCCCCATCCGACCTGACGAACTCGGGCGACCCCGAGGCCGGCCGGGTCCTCTACGCCCAGAACTGCGCCGCCTGCCACGGCGCCCGGGGGGAGGGCGGGATCGGTCCCAGCCTCTTCGATGACGTCACCGTCCACGGTGGGACCGCTGCCGAGCTCCGCGCCGTGATCTCCGACGGCGTGCCCGCCAAGGGCATGCCCGCCTGGGGACCGATCCTGGGTCCGAAGAAGGTCGACCACCTGGTCGCGTTCATCCTCCGCGGCCAGCCCCCCGCACCCTGATCCCACCCGGATCAGCGTTTCTGGAGCCCGCACCGGGCCTCGCGGCGGAACGATCCGTTCCGCTCTGCACGAGGTGATCGGCCCCGTGGTGACACCGTCCGCAACGTGCTACGCGACTGCCTCGCCCGGGTCTGCCGAGGCGCGGCGGGGACTGCCGCACCAAGACCGGAGGCACCCGTGTCCGCACCTCGTGCGACCTGGTTCTGCATCGACATCGAGTGCTCGGGCCCGGTCCCTGGCCTCTACGACATGCTGTCCATCGGCGGCGTGGCGGTCGACCTCTCCAGCGGGGAGCCGGTGCTGTCCGAGCCCTTCTACGTCGAGATCCGCCCCCAGGCGCCGCGGGTCGACCCCGGTGCACTCGCCGTGTGCGGCCTGGACATGGACCGGCTGCGGGTGGAGGGCACGCCCCTGCCCGACGCGCTCGACCGGCTGACCGCCTGGGCCCGGTCCCTGACGCCAGCCGGCAGCAAGCCGGTGTTTGTCGGTCACAATGCGCCTTTCGACTGGATGTTCGTGAACTGGTCCTACGTGGCCTGCGAGCGTGACAACCCGTTCGGCTACAAGGCGCTCGACACCAAGGCGCTGGCCATGGGCGTGCTGGGCGTCCACTGGTTCGATGCCAACAAGGAGCTCCTCGAAGAGGTGCTGTCCTTGCCCCCCCAGGACCCTGAGCGGGTCCACCGCGCGGACTACGACGCCTGGTACCAGGCGCACATCCTCGCCGAGCTGCTCAAGCGGAGGCCTTCGTGTGCGGATTTGTAGGTGTGACCGGCGTCGACCACGCCGCGCCCATCGTCTGGCTGGCGCTGCAGACCCTGCAGCATCGTGGACAGGACGCGGCCGGTATCGGCACCACCGAGGGTGCTCGCATTCACCTGCACAAGGACCTGGGCATGGTCGTGCACGCCGTGCCCGCACCCAAGCTCGACGAGCTGGTCGGACGCAGCGGCCTCGGCCACGTGCGCTACCCGACCGTGGGCGGCAACACCCGTGAGGACGCCCAGCCCTTCATGACCCGCCGGCCGGGCATCCTGATGGCGCACAACGGCAACGTCACCAACATGCCCGAGCTCAGCGGCCAACTGGCCAGGCGCGGCATGCACATCATGTCCAACTGCGACGTCGAGGCCATCCTCATGGTCCTCGCGGACGAGGTGACCCGCATCGCGCCTGCCGGGCACACCACGTCGGACCTCACCGAGGCGGTCGGTCGCCTGATGGACCGGGTCCGCGGCGCCTACACCGTGGTCTGCCTGATGGAGGTCGACGGCAAGGAGACGCTCGTCGTCTTCCGCGACCCCAGCGGCATCCGCCCGGGCGTGTACGGCCGCCGGGACGACGGCGCGTGGATGGCCTGCAGCGAGACCGTGGCCATGGACGCGACGGGATTCAAGTTCGAAGGCTTCATCCCGGCCGGTCACATGCTGCTCCTCCGCGACGGCGAGGAGGCGATCTCCATCTCCTGCCGCGAGCGCCAGCACCGGCCCTGCATCTTCGAGCACATCTACTTCGCCCGCCCCGACAGCGTCATGGAGCACGGCCGGGTGAACGACATGCGCCAGCGCCTGGGACAGCGCCTCGCCGAGGAGTGGGAGGCCCGCGGGCTCGGTGCGGACGTGGTCATCCCCATCCCCGACACCTCCCGCCCGGCCGCCATCGCCATGGCCGAGCACCTGGGACTGCCCTACCGCGAGGGCTTCATCAAGAACCGCTACAGCGGCCGCACCTTCATCATGCCCGACGCGCTCACGCGCGATCAGGCGCTCCGCCTCAAGCTCAACCCGATCCCGCGCGAGATCGCCGGCAAGCGCGTGCTCCTGGTGGACGACTCGATCGTCCGCGGCACCACGCTCCGCCGCGTCGTCGGCCTGCTCGAGGCCGCCGGCGC
>CALATR010000148.1 GCA_937891875.1 uncultured Pseudomonadota bacterium
ACCGGAGCGGGGCTCGCCGTGGGCGTGGGCGCGGCACTCGCGGAAGACATGGACACGGGGCTCGCGGGGGGCGCGGACACGGGGGGCGCGGAGGACGTGGACACGGGGGGCGCGGACACGGGGGGCGCGGAGGACGTGGACACCGGGCTCGTGGAGGGCGTGGAGGGCGCCCCAGCCGACGGCGAAGCCCCGGCCACCGCCACCTCGACGTACCCCTTCTTCACCTTCGAGCGGATCTGCTTGTCCGCCTCATTCTGCGCCTTGTTCGCCGTTCCCAGGTCCTTCGACTTGGTCTGCCCGGCCGTGCCGATGCGACCCCACTGCGTCTGCACCGTCGCGCCCTGGACCGAGACCTGCCAGAACTTGCTGCTCTTGCTGTCGACGAACTCGAACCGCCGCATCGCCCCTCCACTTCGAGGCGAGTCAGGTAATGGCTGCGGATGGGGGAGCCACCGGCCCGCCACGTGGGATCGACGTAGGGACCGCGCGACGGGCTCGACCGGTACGGGACGGGTGTTCTTGGAGGACCTGATGACCCTGCGACCCACCGTCCGCGCCCTGTTGCTCTCGACCGCGCTCCTCGCCGCCTGCGAGGCCCCCGAGGCGCCCACCGACGACACCGACGTCGACACCGAGCCCGCCGGCGCCCCGATCGCCCGCGTCGGCACCGATGCTGTCGACCTGGGCACCGTCTGCGCGGCCACCACGGCCGACGTGATCGTAACCAACGACGGCGACGCACCGCTGACCCTGACCTCGATCGGTGTGACCGGCGGCGACTGGGACGTGCTGGACGACGCCCCCGCCACGGTCGCCGCGGGCGAGCAGGCCGTCATCAGCGTCTCCGGGTCGAGCGGCGACGGCACCCTGACCATCGAGACCGACGACGCGGCGAACCCGACCCTCACCGTCGCCCTGTCCGCCGTGCAGAACCAGCCGCCAACCGTCACCATCGCCGACCACGGCGATGTCGTGCCTCCCGGCGGCCGGGCGACCTTCACCGCCTCGGTCACCGACGATGATCCCGACGGCGTCACCCTCGTCTGGCGCTCCAGCGAGGACGGCGAGCTGGGCACCGGCGACACCCTGCAGTGGGACGGACCCGCGCGCACCGAGGGCGCCCACACCGTGATCGTGACCGCGACCGATGCGTGCGGCGCGGTCGCCAGCGACGAGACCAGCGTCTGCCAGAACGCCGGCTACACGGAGGAGACGCTGGACCTCGAGACCTGGACCTTCAGCGGACGCGCCCACTGGGACGCCGACAACGGCTGGGTCGAGCTCACCGACCCCACCCGCTACATCACGGGCTCCGCCTTCCAGACCAGCCAGACCGTCGACTCCACCAACGTCAGCGTGCGGTTCAGCTTCTACGCCAGCGGTGGCAGCGGTGCCGACGGCCTCTCCCTCACCGCCATCGACACCACCCGGATGACCTCGTACACGGGCGCCGCGGGCGGAGCGAACGGCTACGGCGGCCTCCCCGGCTGGTCCATCGAGGTGGACACCTGGTACAACGCCGAGTTTCCCGAGCCCACGACCGAGGACCACGTCTCGTTCGTGCTCGACGGCGCCAGCAAGACCGTCGGCGAGCTCTCCGCCCCCCTGCCCGACATGGAGGACGGCGCCTGGCACACCATGGAGGTCGACGTCGAGGGCAAGCACGTCACCGTGCGCATCGACGGCACCACCTACCTCGACGACGACGTCGCCGGCCTGACCAGCTTCCCCGCCCACATCGGCTTCACCGCCGCGACCGGCAACATCACCAACTACCACCTCGTGGACGCCCTCGAGGTGGAGCGGTTCGTGTGTGACTAGCGGGACTGCGGGCCGCGTAGCGAGACCGGAGTCCCGCTAGAACGCCGAGATCATCCCGCGGAGCGGGGTGACCGACGGGGCCGTAGCAAGACAAGCCTCGCGGATGACACCGCCATGAGGAACGCCGAAGGCGGATCGAGTGGGAGGAGGTGTCCTTCGCGTGGTCTGGCGTAGCGTCCGGGGGCG
>CALATR010000149.1 GCA_937891875.1 uncultured Pseudomonadota bacterium
CCCGAGGGTGCCCGGGCGGCGGTCGAGAAGAAGCTCCCGGTCGACGGGGGCTACCGCGGACCTCGAGGCCGCCGCCCGCGCCCGCCACGAGGAGCTCCAGCGCCGCCTCGCCGGCTTCGAGGCGGAGGTCGCCGAGATGCGCGCCGAGGCCGAGAACGCCGCCGGCTCCGAGAAGGACGAGATCATGCGCCGTGCGGACGAGTCCGCCGACCGCATCGCCGAGGCCGCCGAGCGCGCCATCCGCGACGAGACGGCCCGTGCCACCCGCGAGCTCCGTGCAGAAGCGGTGGAGCTCGCCACCAAGCTCGCCGAAGAGACGCTGCGCAACAAGCTCGGCGCCCAGGACCGCGAGCGTCTGGCCCGTGACCTGCTGACCTCGCTCGGAGCCCAGGGAGGCACCCATGGCTGAGCGCGCTGCTGCCCGCCGCTACGCGGCCGCCTTCCTGTCCCTCGCCGACGAGCTCGGTCAGGTGGACCAGCTGGGCCGTGACCTCGAGACCGCGCTGAAGGTCGCCCGTGCCGACGACGGCGTGCTCCTGAAGGTGCTCTCGAACCCCGTGTTCACCTCCGATGAGCGCCGCACCGTGCTCGACGCGCTGCTGCCCCAGCTGGGCCTGCAGCCGATGACGGTGAACCTGCTCAAGCTCATGACCGACCGGGGCCGCTTCGGCGCGCTGCCCGAGCTGGTCGAGATCTACCACCAGCAGTCGGACGAGCTGGCGGGCCGCCTCCGGGTGCAGGTCACCACGGCGGATCCCCTGTCCGACGCCCTCGAGAACGACATCAAGGCCGCGCTCGAGAAGGCGACCGGCAAGCAGGTCGTCCTGGACACCAGCATCGACGCCTCCCTCATCGGAGGCCTGGTGGCTCGAGTCGAGGGTCGCGTCTACGACGCCTCGGTCAAGAACCGCCTGGAAGCCCTCAAGCATCGACTCATCACCGGCCAGGTGGCCGAGGCCTGATCCCACGGCCGGTCCGACCGGCCCCCGGGACACCTCGGACGCTCGCCAAACCGCACATCCTTCGGCGATTATCCCTCGGAGCATCTCATGCAGATTCGCGCTGACGAGATCAGCAAGATCCTCAAGCAGCAGATCAAGGACTACGAGTCCCGGGTCAGCGTGGCCGAGACCGGCACCATCCTGTCGATCGGCGACGGTATCGCCCGCATCTACGGCCTGCAGAACGCGAAGGCCGGCGAGCTCCTGGAGTTCCCGGGCGGCCAGGTCGGCATGGTCCTCAACCTCGAGGAGGACAACGTCGGTGCGGCGCTGTTCGGCACCGACAAGGGCATCCGCGAGGGCGACGAGGTCCGCCGCACGGACCGCATCGTCGACATCGGCGTCGGCCCCGAGCTGATGGGCCGCGTGGTCGACGCGCTCGGCAACCCGCTGGACGGTGGCCCCCCCATCCAGTCCGCCAACCGCAGCACGGTCGACGTCAAGGCGCCCGGCATCGTGCAGCGCAAGTCGGTCCACGAGCCGCTGCAGACCGGCATCAAGGCCATCGACTCGATGACCCCCATCGGCCGTGGCCAGCGCGAGCTCATCATCGGCGATCGCCAGACCGGCAAGACCGCTGTCGCGATCGACACGATCATCGCGCAGAAGGAGTTCAAGGACGACCCCAAGCGTCGCGTGAACTGCATCTACGTGGCCGTCGGCCAGAAGCAGTCGACCGTCGCCCAGGTCGTCGAGAAGCTGAAGCAGTTCGGCGCGTGGGAGTACACCTGCGTCGTGTCCGCTCCGGCCGCGTCCGCCGCCCCGCTGCAGTTCCTGGCCCCCTTCACCGGCGCCACCATCGGCGAGTACTTCCGGGACAACGGCCAGCACGCCCTCGTCGTCTACGATGACCTCTCCAAGCACGCCGTGGCCTACCGCCAGCTCTCCCTGCTGCTGCGCCGCCCGCCCGGTCGTGAGGCCTTCCCCGGCGACGTCTTCTACCTCCACAGCCGCCTGCTCGAGCGCGCCGCCAAGATGTCGGACGCCGAGGGCGCCGGCTCGCTGACGGCGCTGCCGATCATCGAGACCCAGGGTGGTGACGTCTCCGCGTACGTCCCGACCAACGTCATCTCCATCACCGACGGCCAGATCTTCCTGGAGACCGACCTCTTCAACGCCGGTCAGCGCCCCGCCATCAACGTCGGCATCTCGGTGTCCCGCGTCGGTGGTGCGGCCCAGACGAAGATGATGAAGGAGGTCTCCGGCTCCCTTCGCGTCGACCTGGCCCAGTACCGCGAGCTCGCCGCGTTCTCCCAGTTCGCGTCCGACCTCGACGCCGCCACCCAGCAGCAGCTGCGTCGTGGCCAGCGCCTCACCGAGGTGCTGAAGCAGGGTCAGTACGAGCCCGTCCCGGTCGAGGAGCAGGTGCTCCAGATCCAGGCCGGCCACGTCGGCGTGCTCGACGGCCTGCAGCCCACCCAGGTCGGTCCGTTCCTGCGGGACATGATCATCTGGTTCAAGGGCAACAAGAAGGACCTGCTCCAGGAGGTCGTGACCCGCGGCACCCTGAAGAAGGAGAACCTCAAGGCCCGCGTGGACGAAGCCATCAAGCAGTTCGCCGGCACCTGGTCCGCCTGATCGCCGGTCGCTGAACCCCCCTTCGAGAGGCCCCCGTGGCAAACCTCAAGGAAATCAAGACGCGGATCGGCGGTGTCCAGAAGACCCGCCAGATCACGTCGGCCATGAAGCTGGTCTCCGGCGCGAAGATGTCGCGCGCGGTCGCCAACGCCACCGCCGCCATGCCGTACCAGCAGCAGCTGTCTGCGGTGCTCCAGCGCGTCGGTGAGGCCGCGGGAGAGTCGGTCGACAACCCGCTGCTCAAGAGCCACCCGGAGGTCAAGCGGGTGCTGATCGCCGTCCTGACGACGGACCGCGGTCTGTGCGGCGGCTTCAACAACCAGCTGCTGCGTCAGCTGGTGACTCGCCGGCAGGAGCTGAAGGGGCAGAACCTCGACGTCGACATCGTCGTGTTCGGCCGAAAGGCCCAGGACTTCCTGCGCAATCGCAATGTCCCCGTCCTCGATGCGACCATCAACTACGGCCGCACCGACAAGATGGACCTCGTGCGTCCCTTCGCCGAGCTGGCCGAGACCGGCTTTGTCGAGGGTACCTACGACGAGGTCTGGCTGGCGTACAACCACTACGTCAACACCATCACCCAGGAGCCGACCTTCCAGAAGGTGCTGCCCCTGGAGATGGACGCCGCCGAGGCCGAGGCCAGCGGCGGCGATGACATGCTGGAGATGACCTTCGAGCCCTCGCCCGCGGCGCTGCTCGACTCGCTCCTGCCGCTCTACCTGCGCACGCTGATCCTCCAGGCCTTCCTCGAGACCGAGGCGGGCGAGCACGCTGCTCGCATGACGGCCATGGACAACGCGACCCGCAACGCGTCCGACATCATCGGTGCGCTCACCCTCGAGTACAACCGCGCCCGCCAGGCCGCGATCACGACCCAGATCATCGAGATCGTGTCCGGCGCCGAAGCGCTGGAAGGCTGATCTTCTCACTTCGTGCCGGGCTTTCGGTCCGGACGACCCCCTCTCGGAGCACGTGATGGAAACCACCGGCACCATCAAGCAGGTCATGGGACCCGTCGTGGACGTCGAGTTCGCGAACGGCAACGTTCCGGACATCTACTCGGCCCTCAAGGTCACCAACCCCGCGATCAGCGACGAGGCGGGCAACCTCGTCCTCGAGGTGGCCCTGCACCTCGGTGAGAACACCGTTCGCACCATCGCCATGGACACCACGGACGGCCTGCAGCGCGGCATGGGCGTCGCGGACACCGGCCGGCCCATCGCCGTGCCGGTCGGCCGCGAGGTCCTGGGTCGCATCATCAACGTGACCGGCCAGCCGGTGGACAAGAAGGGGCCGATCAAGTCGACCCGCTACGATCCCATCCACCGTCAGCCGCCCGAGTTCACCGAGCAGACGACCTCGGTCGAGATGTTCGAGACCGGCATCAAGGTCATCGACCTGCTCGCGCCCTACACCCGCGGTGGCAAGATCGGCCTGTTCGGCGGCGCCGGCGTCGGCAAGACCGTCCTCATCCAGGAGCTCATCAACAACGTCGGCATCGGCCACGGTGGCTTCTCCGTGTTCGCCGGCGTCGGTGAGCGCACCCGCGAGGGCAACGACCTCTGGTTCGAGATGATGGAGGCCGGCGTCATCAACGCCGAGAAGGACGAGCACGGCCACATCAAGATGGGCGACGACCAGCTCCCCATCATCCACGAGGAAGGCTCCAAGGTCGCCCTGTGCTACGGCCAGATGAACGAGCCCCCCGGCGCCCGTGCCCGCGTCGCGCTCTCGGCGCTCACCATCGCCGAGTACTTCCGCGATGAGGAGGGCCAGGACGTGCTTCTCTTCATCGACAACATCTTCCGGTTCACCCAGGCCGGCTCCGAGGTCTCCGCACTCCTCGGCCGCATCCCGTCCGCGGTCGGCTACCAGCCCACCCTGGCGACGGAGATGGGCACCCTGCAGGAGCGCATCACCTCGACCACCAAGGGCTCGATCACCTCGGTCCAGGCCGTCTACGTCCCCGCGGACGACCTCACCGACCCGGCGCCCGCCACCACCTTCGCGCACCTGGACGCCACCACGGTCCTCTCGCGCAAGCTGGCTTCGCTCGGCATCTACCCGGCGATCGACCCGCTCGACTCCACCAGCCGGATCCTTTCGGCGGACGTGCTCGGCAACGAGCACTACGACACCGCCCGTGAGACCCAGGCGGTCCTGCAGCGCTACAAGGAGCTCCAGGACATCATCGCCATCCTCGGCATGGACGAGCTCTCGGACGAGGACAAGAAGACCGTCGAGCGCGCGCGCAAGATGCAGAAGTTCCTGTCGCAGCCGTTCCACGTCGCCGAGATCTTCACCGGCACCCCCGGCGCCTACGTCAAGAAGGCCGACGCGGTCCGCTCCTTCCGCGAGCTGCTCGACGGCAAGCACGACGACCTGCCCGAGGGCGCGTTCTACCTGGTCGGCGCCATCGAAGAGGCCCGCGAGAAGGCCGCGAAGATGGCCCAGGACGCTGCTTGAACCACCCCGTGCGCGGCCCGCTCTCCCTCCCCTGAGCGGACCGCCCATTTCGGAGGCCTCCGTGGCCGATCTCCAGGTCGACATCGTCACGCCGCAGAAGCTGATCTACAGCGGCTCCGCCAGCGAAGTGCGGGCGCCGGGCTGGGAGGGCCAGTTCGACGTGCTCCCCGGCCACAGCCTGTTCCTGGCGCTGCTGCACGGCGGTGTGCTCGAGCTGATGACCCCCGAGGGTCCCAAGCGCTTCGTGGTCGGTCGCGGCTTTGCCGAGGCGGGTCCGGACCGCGTCACCATCCTGACCGACCGCTGCGTCTCTCCCGATGACGTGGACAAGGGCGCCGCCCAGAAGGACCTCGTGGCCTTCGAGGACGAGCTCGCCACCATCAACGGCTACGACGACGCCGCCCTGGCCCGCCTCGAGGAGAAGCTCGAGGTGGCCCGGGCGATGCTCGAGATCTAGTCGGCCTCGACCCGGACGATCACGAACTCCAGGTGGTCGAACGGGGAGAGGTCGAAGTCTGCCTCGCCGGACATGCGCTCGCCGACCTCGGCGGGCGCGTCTGCTTCGAAGGGCGCCTCGTCCGTCTCGACCGTCTGGTAGTTGAGGACCTGGACCTGGCCCTCGGCGACGCCGTTGCGGACGGTCGCGCCGACGGTCGCGTAGAACTCGATGCCTTGCCAGGTGCACTTCGAGTTGGCCTGGATCCAGTCGCCACCGGGGCTCTCGGTGTAGAAGACGTCGAGCCGCTCGGTGTAGCAGTCGGTCAGGCCGGGCCCGGTCCACAGGACGCAGCCCAGCTCGGCGTCGTCGCACAGGCCGGGGGCCTCGGTGTCGGTGTCGATGTCCGTGTCGTCGGTGGGGTCGACCAGTCCGACCTCCCCGACGGTGGGTGCGCAGGCGGACAGGATCAGCAGCAGGACGGCGGTACGCATGGTCTCCTCCAAGGATGCTCGGAGGGTAGGGTCGCCACGACGCGCTGACTACGAAAGGGCAGGAGATACCGTACGGATGGACTTGTACGGTGGGTGGTCTACCGCTCGACGGGATTGCCGAGCGCGATCCACATGCCGGTGCCGCCCATGATGTTGACGACGTCGTAGCCGAGGCTCTCGAGGTACTGGCCCGCTCGGCCGGAGCGACCGCCGGACTGGCAGATCAAGTGGAGCGTCTGGTCGCGGTAGGGCTGAAGCTCGCTCACGCGGTCGACGAGCTCCTGCAGGGGCAGCCACACAGCACCTGGCACGTGGCCGTTGCTCCACTCGGCTTCCGTGCGCACGTCGACGACCACGTCGACCTCGCCGGCTTCGCGCTCCTTCATGAACGTGGGCACGTCGATCACTCGCATGGGGGGCTCCTTCGAAGGGCCCTTCATACGTTGCGCGAAATGGCGCGCCACCCTGGCCTGACGCCCGTGTGGCCGACCTCGCAGCGGTCTACTTCTCGACCGGGTGGCCCGCGGCGATCCAGCCGCCGGTGCCGCCCTGCACGTTCACCGCCTGGTACCCGTCCGCCGCCAGGATCTTCGAGGCCCGCGCGGATCGGGCTCCGGACTGGCAGATCACGTAGACCGGCTGGTCCTTGTGCGACTCGAGCTCGGCCAGGCGGGAGCCGATCTGGTCGAGCGGGATGTGCACCGTGCCCGCGACGTGACCCGCGGCGTACTCATCGTCGGTGCGCACGTCGACGACGAGGGGTACCTCGCCGGCCTCCTTCTTCTTGGCGAAGGTGGCGATGTCGACCTCGCTCACCGAGCCCTTCTCTGCGGACGCGGCCGGGGTCGTGCCCGAGGGCGCCGGCCCGGCGGTGGTGGGGGCGGGACAGGCGGTGAGCAGCAGGGAGAAGGCGAGGGTGGCGAGGCGCATGGGGAGCTCCTGGGGAGGGGTCGCGGGTAGGGTAGGCGCGCGAACGCCCCGCGGCGAGGGGGTGCGACGATCCGCCCCGAGGGCGGCCGACGACGAGCGACGGCGGATGACGTTCGTTGACCCGCCTGCCGTGAAGACCCGGACGTCCCTGCGCCACTGAACCAGTGCATAGGGAGGGAGCATGAAGTTCGCGATGTTCGCGGCGCTGACGGCGTCGTTGATGGCTTGCGGTCCGTCGCCCGCAGACTCCGAGGCGACGACCCGGATCTCGGCCAGCTCGCAGGGGCACCACGCCCGGGAGGTCATGGTCGACTGCGAAGACGCGGTCTGGACCGTGCACGTGCGCACCAGCGCCGACGTGCGGGCGGTGGAGGTGCTGACCCCGGACGCGGTGTCCTACGCCACGCTCGACTACCCGATCCGCGACGGCGAGGGGGAGGTCGTCGGCTACGGCTTCCTCGCCTACCTGCCCGTGGTGGACACCCCCGAGGAGGCGGTCCAGCACATCGCGGTCGGCGGGGCGACCTCGGTCGCGTGCGATGCGAAGGCCCTGCCGTTGACGCTCAACCTGTGGGACGACGACTTCCAGGCCCTCGAGTGCGTCAGCCTCGACGAGGAGCGCGTCGCCGCCGACTGCGTCGACTACGCGCCCTTCGTCACCCGAAGGGACTGAGCCGGCCTACTCGGGGAGCTCGTCCTCGGCGTCGGCCTCACCGTCCTTCTTGAGCCAGCTCCAGCGCTTCTTCTGGCGTTCCTCGCGGATCTCCTCGCGCTGCTCCCGCCAGCCGGGCAGCAGCTCGTCGCGGGAGGCCCAGGTGACCGCCGGTGTCGCGAGGGGTCCCTTCAGGCGCAGGCCCCGGCCGGGGTTGACCGCGGGGTCGCCGCCCAGGACGAAGCGCACGTACAGGTCGAGCTCCTCGGCGTCGACGGTGCCCCGGAGGACCACCGGGATCCGCGCGTCGTAGAGCAGCTCGTGCAGCTGGACCGTGCCGCGCTGCAGGGTGAGGTCGCCGGCCATCGACTCCAAGATGACCTGGTCCTGCTCGTCCAGATCGGCGATAGGCGCGAGCCGCACGATGTCCTTGTAGATGCCGCGGGTGCCGCTGGGCAGGGGGAGGATGGCGTCCTCCAGCTCGACGTGGGCGTCCATCTTGCCGCCGCCACGCGGCAGATCGCCGCCCGAGTGCACGACCATCGTGACGTCGGCCACTCCCCGGATCGGGCTCGCCTCGCCGGTCGCGCTGCGCACCATCTGCTCGACCTTGGCGCCGCGCAGGCGGACCACCAGGCGCACGGTGGCGCGGGTGTCGATGTCGTCGATGGTGCCGTGCACGCTCGCCCGCTGCCCCTCCCACCAGACCGAGCCCCCCTCGAGCACGAGATCGCCGCGGTCGGCCTTGAAGACCGGCACGTCGATGTGGTGCAGGAAGAGCGTGCCGGTGTGGAAGCTGCGCGCGGTGAGCGCGGCCTGGCCGCTGACCTCGCGGCTGAAGGGATCGAAGCGCACGTCGGCCATCTCGCCGTAGATGCCGCCGACCCCGGCCGGGGGGAGGGGATCGTCGGCCGGGGCGTCGTAGGAGGCGTCCCAGACGTGGACCTGATCCGCGCGCAGGAGCTGCAGCGCCCCGTCGCGGCGCTCGCGCTTGGGGGCGGCGCGCTGCTGCTTGGCCTGGATGTGCATGCCGATCAGCCAGGCCTCCTCGACGTGGAACTCCTTGACCGCCCAGAGGCGCCGCAGGTCGGGCATGCCGAGCACGACCCGATCGAAGTGGATGGTCGGGCGAAAGGCCTCTTTGGGCACCATGTCCACGCCGGTGAAGACGCCCCGCCAGGTGCTCGGATCCCGCCACTGGCTGCTCGGGTGGATGGCGTAGTCCTCGAAGGTGATGCGGCTGTCGCCGTCCTCGCCCTGCTGCTCGAGGATCCAGGCGACGCCCTGGGGGGTCAGGAGCAGCCAGCCGAGCGCCACCGCCGCGAGCAGCGGCGTGAACACGAGCAGCTCCAGGGTGGTGACGACCAGCCGCTTGAGGCGTCGACGGCGCCGATCTCGGCGAGCCTGCACCTCATCGACCTTGTCCTCGTCGATGCCGAACATGGGGGCAGCCTACCCCGGGCGCAGGTCGCTGACCGTCAGCGATGGTCTACTCGGCGTAGACGTTGAACCGGCCGTCCCGCAGGAACCCCACCAGCACGACGCCCATCTCCCGGGCCAGGTCGACCGCCAGGCTGCTGGCCGCGCCCACCGAGGCGACCACGGGAACCCGCGCCATCACCGCCTTCTGCACGATCTCGAACCCGGCGCGGCTGCTCACGACCAGGATGCGATCGTCGACCGGGGCCCGGTCCGCGCGCAGCCGGTGGCCCAGCACCTTGTCGACCGCGTTGTGCCGGCCGATGTCCTCGCGGGCGACCTCCAGCTCGCCGGAGAACGAGAAGAGCCCCGCGGCGTGCAGCCCGCCGGTGCGATCGAAGGCCTGCTGGGCGTCGCGCAGGCGCCCGGGCAGGGTCACGAGCACGTCGGCGAGGGCGTCCACGTCGATCCGGCGCTCCGGTAGGGGACCGCAGGTCACGGCCAGCTTGTCGATGCTGGCCTTGCCGCACACCCCGCAGGAGCTTGTGGCGTAGAGCTCGCGGGTGGCCTTGTCGATCCGATCCCGGTGAGCCAGCACACCCGCAGCGAGCACGCAGTCGACGGTGTTGCCGCGGGGATCACGGGGGTCGTCGACGTGGGCCAGGGCGGTGAGATCGTCGGGTCCGTCGATGACGCCTTCGGTGTAGAGGAAGCCGGCGACGAGGTCGAGATCGTGACCGGGGGTGCGCAGGGTCACGGCGAGCGGGCGGCCCTCGATCCGCATCTCGAGGGGCTCCTCGCGGACGAGCAGGTCCTCTTCGGACCCGCCGTCGGGGTGTCGGCGGACGGTGCGCCGCACCAGGTCCTGTTGGGGGGGATCCATCGTGCTCCTGTGGATGGGCCTGTGCAGGCGATTAGTGTCCCCGCTCCGTCCCCGCACGAGGAGAGCCCCATGTCTGCCGCCTTCCCCCGCTGGCAGGATGCCCTGGATGCCGCCACCACCGACGAGGCCCGCCGCGACCTGCTCGGCGAGGTCGCCCGCTGGCGCGCCACCCACCTCATCGACGTCCTCGGACAGCGCGATGCCACGTACGCCATCGCACAGCTCCAGCGCGCGCTCGGCGACGAGGCCTCGGCGCTGCGTGAGGCCCGCTCGCTGATCAGCCTGTGCCGCACCCCGCCCGAGGCCGGCCCGGCCGATCTCGAGGCGGCCGACGCGCTGGTCGTGTCGCTCGGCGGCAAGACCACCCGCAAGAAGCGCGCGCCCAAGGCTGACAAGCCCGCGCGGGAGCCCCGCGGTCGCGGCGAGGGTTCGCGGACCCAGTCGGCCCGGGAGCCCCGCAAGGAGGCCGCCCGGACCTCGCCCCTGGACCAGGCCGTGCAGCTCGGTCAGGCCGGCGAGTACGGCGAGGCGTTCAAGGCGCTGCGCGGCAAGGGCGGCCCCAAGGCCAACCTCATCCGCACCTGGCTCGACCTCAAGCAGGCCGTCGAGGGGCCCGCGGACGCCCGGGATCAGGCGCTCGCGGACCTGCTGACCCGGCTGGAGGGTGTGGTCGGCGGTGGATCCGGATCCGGCAAGGCAGCCGAGAAGTCCGCTGCGAACGCTCCATCCAAGGCCGAGCCCCGCGCGCCCGAGAGCCGGGTCGGCAAGCTCGTCGGCCGCGCCATGCCCAATCGCCGCGCCAAGGCCCTGCGCGCCATGCAGGACTGGCTCGACGGCAACCCCGGTGGGGCCGACGCACTCGCGTCCGCGGCGCTGCAGGACCACCAGGACGAGTCGGGCACCGCACCCGCGCCCTGGCTGGCGGGCTTCGTCGGTCAGGCCCTGGTCGACGCGGGCGCCGAGACCCGGGCGACCATGGAGTCCATGATCGCCGCCGGCTCCGTCGCCATGCAGATCTACGACGAGGCGCCCTTCCCGGTGCTGGTCGACCTGTGGCGCGCCGCCCGGGACGCTGGCCTGCGCCTCGTGGACCTGCGCCGCGGCATCCTCCGCAGCGAGCCCGAGGATCGCCGCATCTGGACCCTGCGCCTCGCCCGCGGCGGTGAGGACGCGCTGGTCGCAGTCGCGCCCCCCACGGACGAGGCGCTCGCCGAGGGTCTCGTGCCCGAGTTCGCCAAGCGCCTGCGGTCCCTGTCCGATCGCACGGTGCTCATCGCCGATGGGGCCGGGAACGCCGGCCTTCGCGCGGCCGCCGCGGCGCTCGACATCCCGGTGGTGTCGGCGGACGAGGCGCTCGCCCGCGTGCTCGCCAGCCTTCCCGCTGCGGATGCGGCGCCCGTCGGGCCTGCTCCGGCGAAGAAGCAGGAAGAAGCTCCGAAGTCCGAGCCCAAGGAGCGCACGCGCAACCCGTCCCACGCCGAGCGCGTGCAGGCCGTTCGCGAGGTGCTGCTGGCCGAGGCTGCGCCCACCGCCGAGGCGCTCGAGCCGCTGGTCGCCCCGATCAAGCGGGTGCGCGACGTGCTCTCTCTGGCCGACGAGCTCTCCGGGGACGACGTGGCGGCCCGCCTCCGCGCGCTGGTGACCGCGCTGCACCGCACCGCTCCCGAGCGCGTGCGCCTGCTGCAGGCGACGACCCTCATCCTCAAGACCACCGCGGACGGCGACTCCCTGACCGACCTGCTCACCAGCGAAGAGACCGCGTCCCGCCTCGGCGGACCCGGCGCCGAGCGGGTGATCGCGGCCAGCCAGGCGGCTCGCAGCGCGGGCTTCGACATCGACCGGGTGCTGCGCGGCGTCACCCGTCGGGAGCGCCGGGAGCATGGCGCGCTCGACGTGCTCGCCGATCACCTCGACCCGCTGTGGCGCCTCGTCGTGCAGCAGGGCGACGTGCGCGGGGAGATCTGGGTGGCGGACGAGCTTCCGGTCGAGGGTCAGGCGGCCCTGCCCCAGCTGGCCCTGCGCGACAGCCCGCGGGTGGCCGTCACTGCGGACGGGCTCGCAGACGCGTGGGACGCGGCGGCCGGTCCGGCGCGGGTGTCGGTCGAGGCGCTGCCCGAGGCGCTCGGCGGCTGGGCGTCCGGCGGGTGAGCAGCGAGGGCCGGGATCAGGTGAAGTGCCAGGCGCGCACGCGCTCGGCGACCTGGTCCCAGCTGTCTGCCTCCATCACGCCGTGGGCGCACCAGGGCGGGGCGCAGCGCGAGTCCAGATCGGCCAGAAATGCGTCCAGCGCGGCTTCGTCGACGACCTGGTCCACGCTGGCCGCGACCGAGGCTGTCACAGGCCCGACCACGGCGCGTACAGGAAAGCGATCGAGGTTCGTGTGCCACATGTAGACGAAGCGCGGCATGGTGTGATGGCTGATCGCCCCTCCGGGTGGCACCATCGTGCCATGCGACGCGCCATCCCCCCCCTGCTCCTGCTCGCCGCCGCCGCCGTCACCGGCGCCTGCACCGGCCAGGAGATCGACCCCAACGACTACTTCGAGCTCATCCCGCCCGGGCGGATCGAGGCGGAGGTGGCCACCAGCACCACCTCGCCGGCGACCGTGCGCAACATCCACGCGGAGCACGAGCTCATCATCGCGGGCATCGCCTTCGACCCCGCGGACGAGACCCACCTGAACTGGTTCGGCGAGGGTCCGTGGGAGCTGCCGGCGGGCCAGGAGAAGCGCTTCGACGTGTGGTTTCGCGCGTCCGAGGAGGGTCCGTTCCAGGCGACCCTCACCGTCGAGACGGACGCCGGCGAGCTCACCGTGCCCCTGGATCTGGTGGGCCTGCCCCCGGTCGACAACGACCAGGACGGCTACTCGGTCGCCCTGGGGGACTGCGACGATGACAACCCCGACGTCAACCCCGACGCGGTCGAGATCTGCGATGGGATCGACAACGACTGCGACGAGGACGTCGATGGGCCGTTCGACAAGGACAAGGACGGGTTCGTGGACGACGAGCTCTGTCCCGAAGACCTCGCTCCGCTCGACTGCAACGACAACGACGGCACGACCTACCCCGGCCGCGAGGAGGAGTGCGACGGTAGCGACTCCGACTGCAACGGCGTGGTCGACGACATCGACATCCCGGCCGACCTCCAGGACGGCGTCTGCGAGGGTGCGCTCAAGCGGTGCACCAGCGGGGGGCCGGTCGAGCCGAACTACGCCGCGATCGAGGGCTACGAGCAGCTCGAGTTCTCCTGCGACGCCATCGACAACGACTGCGACGGCGTGGTGGACGCGTTCGACCGGCTGGGCGACGGCACCGACGACTGCGTGGACGACGACGGGGACGGCGAGCGCGAGGTCGACGGCGACTGCGACGATCTCGACAAGGAGAAGACGTCGAGCGACTGCGGCCCGGCGACCCTGCTGGTCACCCGCAACGACGACGGGTTCGCCAAGATCGACCTGAACTCCGGCAAGGTCGAGCTGGTGGACATCGGGGTGCGCAGCTACCACGGCGTCGCGGTCAGCCCGACGGTCGCCTGGTTCGCCGCCCGGGACGACGGCTACCTCTACCGCTACGACTTCGACGCCGAGGAGACGCTCTTCACCACCCGCTTCGACGTCGCTCCGGTCTCGGTCGAGTACGACCCGCCCAGCGGCGACCTGCTGGTCCTGCTCGCCGATGGCAACATGCAGCGCCGCAACGAGAGCGACGGCAACTACCGCTCCGAGATCGCCCTCACCGGCTCGCCGACCGCGTGGACCCGGGCTCCCGACGGCACCCTGTGGATCTGCACCAGCGGCGACGGCAACCTCGTGCACGCCAGCCTCGGCGGCGTGCTCGACGTGGTGGAGATCACCACCGCCTGCTACGGCCCGCCCGCCCTCAAGGACACCCGCCTGGTCGTGCCCGGCCTCGACGACAGCGTGCTCATCGAGATCGACACCACGACGCTGGAGGAGACGATCGCGCGGGGCACCGACAAGCGCCCGGTCCGTGCCGCCTGGGTCAGCTCCGATCTGTGGGTCACGACGTCGGTCAACGCCACCGTCGACGTCTACGATGGCAGCAACCTCCTGCGCGACGAGAGCATCCCGCTCGATGGCCAGACGCAGGGGATCTGGTATGACCCCAGCAGGGAGGTCGTCTGGGTGGCGGTCTTCGGAGCCGACGAGGTCGTCGCCTTCGATCGCCGCAGCCGCAAGATGCTCTCCCGCCTGCCTGTGCCCGACCCCATCTACCTGTTCCCGCTGCCTCCGGAGTAGTGCCCATGCGCCTCGTCGCCCCCGTCGTGCTGTCCATCGCCTGCACGGGGATGCTGCCCGTGGACGGAGGCACTGCGGAGCCGGAGCTGACGAAGCACGTGGAGGAGCTGCGCCAGGCGGAGCTCGCCCTGCAGGCGGTCGACGACTTCCTGCCCTGCAGCACCGAGGCGGCGGCCAAGACCTCCAGCACCACGGTCGCCCGGACCTGGGACGGGGAGGACTGCTTCGCCCGGATCGGCTGGGAGCCGAAAGAGGCGGTTCGAGGAGGTTACTTCGTCACGGTCAACGCGGACCGGAGCGACTTCGTGGTGGTTGGGCTCGCGGACACCGACGGCGACGGGACCTTCATGCGGGTCGAGGCGAGCCGGGGGGCTGCGGCGGCGGTGAAGAGCCCGGCAGAGGTGCGCTGATGCGACTGGTCACCCTGGCGCTGTTCCTGGTCGGCTGCTTCGGCGAAGACGACATCCGCATCGTGCCCGACACCGGTGAGGACCCGGTCTTCCAGGGCGACGTGCAGGTCGAGCCCACCTCGCTGGTCATCGCCGGTGCGGTGCCGGGAGAGCGCATCGTCGGCACGGTCGTGGTGCGCAACGTCGGCGAGTACGACCTCGACCTGGTCTCGGCGGTCATGACCGAGGACGCGAACAAGGCGCTGGTCACCGACGAGCAGACCAACGCCGGGCGGGTGATCGGCCCGGACCGCAACTTCGACGTGCTGGTGCGCTGCACCCTGCCGGTGGGCGACACCGACACCGACGCCGGACCCGCAGAGGTCACGGGCAACCTGCGGATCCGCACCGAGGACGAGGACACGCCGACGATCGACGTGGCGGTGCGCTGCACCGAGGCCGAAGAGTAGCGTGCACGAGGTGGTCGTCGTGGTGGAGGTCCCCCGGGGCGGCCGGGTGAAGCGCGCGGCAGACGGGTCCATCGACTACGTCTCGCC
>CALATR010000150.1 GCA_937891875.1 uncultured Pseudomonadota bacterium
GATGCTGCCCGCGAGCAGGATGTCGAGCAGCCATGCCGGCATCGGGGCCAGCATGATGATGAGCAGGCCCAGCACGGAACCAGCGAGCAGATAGTCGCCGTTGGACTGGATCCGCTGCAGAAACGTCGGGGTCTGGCTGGGTGCAGTTGCCACGGCCCGCCATCGGACAGGGCGGGCAGGAGTTGAGCACTACGTCATCGGCCCGCCCGGATCGCCTCGATCATCTGGTGCTTCCGGGTGCTGGCGTTGATGCCGGAGATTGGGATGCCGACCAGCGCGGGCCAGGTGACCAGCAGGCCGAGGCCGACCTCCCAGTTCACCGCCCTTCGGCTGTTGCGCCACTGCCGGAAGCGCTGGGCCGCCTCGGGCATGTTGCAGCTCAGGAGCTTGGCCTCGAAGTAGGACCGCGCGGCCCCACCCTTCACCGGAAACATCTGTCCCCCGATGGAGACCTGCCGGCCGGACGCGCTCACCGCGCCGCTGGAGGCGTCGAGGTCGCACTGGGCGGCGTGTGCGGGGAGGGACAGGGCGGTTGCCAACAGCAAGACGAGCGCGACCGTTCGCATCGGTAACTCCGAAGACGCAGGAATAAAGGAGGTTGTGGCCCGATTCGGGCCCGTCCTTCTTCACGTCTTGGAGGTGAGGACACGAGGAGTCGGTCGACACGTGCTGTGTCGCAGCAGACCGGAGGCGGGGGCGCTCAGCGCGCGACGATCACCCTGGCGCCGTGGCCATGGCTGCGTTCGAGCCGGGCATCGCAGGTGAGCAGGGGGGCATCGAGCACCTCGGCCAGGGCGAGGTAGGCCGCGTCGTAGGAGGTGACGGCGTGGCGGAGCGCCCAGATCCGCGGGGTGAACGGCGCGTGGGCGTAGCGCTCGATCGGGAGGTCGGAGAAGGCGGCGACGGCGAGGGCGGCGCGGTCGTGGTCGAGGAAGCCGCGGAGCTGGAGGCCCCGCAGCGCGTGCAGGACCTCCACGTCGACCAGGTGGGGGGCGTGCAGGGTCCGTGCGCGCTCCAGGGCGGCGCGAACCGCCCGCGTCCGCCCGCGCTGCAGCAGGAGCTCGACCAGCGCGGAGGCATCGACGACGACGGCGTTCACGAGGGGTCCGGGTCTTCCGGGGCCTGCTCCGTTGGCCGTCCTCGGTACGTGGCCTCCGGCTCCGCGGCCAGCGAGAGCATCGGCCCCCGCCCCTCACGGATGATCTCGGCCACGTCGAAGTCACCGTCGACCGGCACATGGGTGTCGATCCGGTCCAGGAGCTCCCGCAAGGAGGGACGGGCGAGTCCTTCCTCGATCCGGGCCTTCACCCAGTCCGACATGCTCACGCCGTCCTCGGCCGCGCGAATCTTCAGCCTGCGATGCAGATCATCCGGCAGATTCCGTATCTGCAGCATCGTTGGTGCCATGGTCCCCCCTTCAGCATCGGATGCGGTGTCATGTGGCTGGCATGACTTCATGTGTAGCGCATGATGTGTCAGACCGCAAGGACCTCGATCAGCGCGCGAACCCGCGGATGACTGCGTCTGCTGGGCAACATCAGCGCGTGCAGGGCCTTCGGCTGGGGGAGGTGGGCGTCCAGCAGGGCGACCAGGCGTCCGTCGTCGAGGGCGGCCTGGGCGGTGGGGCGGAAGACCTTGGCCAGGCCCAGCCCGGCGACGGCGCAGTGGACCAGGGCGAGGCCGTCGTCCAGCACGACCGTGTGGGGGGTCTGGACCCGACGGGCGGGGGCGCCGGGGCGGGGACGCAGCACCCAGTCCGCGGTGGTGCCGTCGGGCATGCGGAACACCAGGCAGTCGTGGCGAGCGATGTCGTCGGGGTGCTCGGGGACGCCGTGTCGGGCGAGGTAGTCGGGGCTCGCGACCAGGGCCCAGGAGAGCGAGGGCAGCGGCCGCGCGATGAGGTTCGAGTCGGGGAGATCGCCGGAGCGAATGGCCACGTCCACGTCGTCCACGGCGAGATCGACGACCCGGTCCTGCAGCGCGATGTCGACCTGCAGGCCCGGGTGGCGCTCCCGCAGGCGACCGAGCGGTCCGGCGAGCCAGGGCGCGAGCACCGGAGAGATGGAGATGCGAAGCGTGCCGGTGGGCGACTGGCGGGCGGCGGCGATGCGGGTCTCGGCGCCAGCGAGGGCGTCCAGGGCGCGGCGGCCCTGCTCCAGCAGCACCTGTCCCTCCGGGGTGAGCACCACGCGACGGCTGGTGCGCTCGAGCAGGGTGACGCCGAGAGACTCCTCGAGTCGCGCCACGTTCTTGCTGACGGCGGCGGGCGAGATGCCCAGCTGGCGCGCGCCTTCTCGGAAGCTCGCGTGCTCGGCGGTGGCCAGGAAGGCCTCCAGCTGGGGGGACCAGCGCATCGTCAACCTCTGGTTGATGAAAGGGTGAGGTGGTGGCCCATTGTAAGCCATGGTCGGGGGACCTAGGTTCCACGTGGAACGGCGCTGGAGCGCCAAGGAGGCACCATGGACATCGGCATTCTGGGTACGGGCGACGTGGGAAAGCAGCTGGGACGGGCATTCATCGCGGCGGGACACCGGGTCCGGCTGGGCTCGCGCACGGCGGATCATGCGGGGGCGGCGGCGTGGGTGGCGGAGGTGGGTGCCGGGGGCTCCCAGGGCACGTTCACGGACGCGGCGGCCTTCGGTGAGGTGGTGCTGAACTGCCTACCGGGCCAGCACGCGCTCGCCGGGCTGCGGGCCACGGGGGCGGACGCGCTCGCCGGCAAGGTGCTCGTCGACGTCAGCAACCCACTGGACTTCAGCCAGGGCTTCCCGCCGCGGCTGTTCACCGAGGACGAGAGCCTGGCGGAGCAGATCCAGGCCGCGTTCCCGGACACCCGGGTGGTCAAGGCGCTCAACACGCTGGCCCATGACGTGATGGTCGCGCCCGGAGATCTGGCCCAGGCTACCGACATTCCGATCTGCGGGGATGACGCCGAGGCCAAGCAGGTCGTGCAGGACCTGCTCCGCGAGTCCTTCGGCTGGGAGCGCTTCCTGGACCTCGGTCCGATCTCGGGCGCGCGGGGTACGGAGGCCTGGCTGCTGCTGTGGACCCGCCTGCTCGGTGCGGTCGGCACGCACCGCTTCAACCTGCGCATCGTGAGGGAAGACGCATGAAGAACGCCGTCGTCACCGGAGCCAACCGCGGGATCGGCCGCGAGACCGTCCGCCAGCTCGCCGAGCAGGGCTACCGGGTCTACCTGACCGGACGCGACGCCGAGCAGGTGGCCGCGGCGGCCCGGGAGGTCGCGGCGCAGACCGGGGGCGAGGTCCACGGGCGGGTGCTGGACGTGTCCGACACCGCCAGCGCCGAGGCCTTCGGTGCGGCCCTGGAGGACGAGGTCGGCGCGGTCCACGTCCTGGTCAACAACGCGGGACACATCTTCGACGACGAGCTCGGGGACGGGATCACAGGCGAGTCCGAGGCCGTCGCCCGCAGCGTCGACACCAACGCGATCGGCGCCCTGCGGGTGACCCGCGCGCTGCAGCCCCTGCTCACCGCGGAGGGTGCCAACGTGGTCAACGTGTCCTCGGGCATGGGTGGCCTCACCGAGATGGGCGGCGGCTACACCGGCTACCGCGTCTCCAAGGCCGCGCTGAACGCGATCACCCGGATCCTGCACGCCGATCTCGAGCGCCACGGTGTGCGGGTCAACAGCGTCTGCCCGGGCTGGGTCGCCACCGACATGGGCGGTCGGAACGCGCCGCGGCACGTCTCCGAGGGGGCGGCCAGCGTGATGTGGGCCGCCACCCTGGGCGAGGATGGGCCATCCGGCGGCTTCTTCCGGGACGGCAACGCGATCGACTGGTGAGGGCTACGGGTACTCGGGCTCGGTGTACTCGATGATCTCGCCGTCGCCTTCGCACTCGGCCTCGGCGTCCTCGAGGGTGGCGGGCTGGCCGTCCCAGGTGGTGTCGTAGAACCACCAGATGTTCTGCCCGCCATCGCCCTGGTCGCCGGTGTAGCAGCCGGCGATGATCCCTTCGCTGGGGCAGCCGCCCTCGTGGAACGCCGCACCCATGGACGCGCACAGCGCCCGCGGGGTCGTGTCCGAGCCGGGGCTGTCGATGACGCCGCGCCACTCCTGGCAGTAGTCGCGGGGCTCGATGGAGTCGGGGTCGCGGAGATCGCAGGCGAGCGTCGTGCGATCGACCGCGTCGCCGAGCAGATCGGCGAGACACCCGGTGAGCAGCAACGGGGCGAGCAGCAGCGCGGTGCGCATGGGACAACCTCTCCAAGCAAGGGCCGAACGGTACCTCGCTCAGTCCTTCGGCGGAAGAGGTGGGCTCTACAGCTCGGTCCACTCGCTGGTCGGCAGAGCGCAGCCGAGATCGGCGAGGACGTCGGCCAGGGACTCGTCCTCGGGGGCGGCGCGCACGGCATCGAGCAGGGTGGCCAGCTCCACGCCGGCGGCCAGGCAGCGCTGGGTCGCGAAGAGGTCCGCCTCGCTGGGGGGCTCGGACTGGCCGCGCTTGCCCTGGAGCAGCGCCGCCGCGGTCCGCGCCTCCTCGCCGGGTCCGGTGTCCGGGGGCGGCTTCGTCAGGAAGGCTGGCGGCGTGATCGTGCCCAGCGGGCGCCGCTCCACGATCCGGTGGGGGGTGTCGACCGTCTTCCTCGCGACGGCCTTGCGGTCTGCGAGCATCACCTGCACCGCGCCGTTCGCTCCTCCCCGCACCCGCAGGTAGGCGGTGGCGTTCGGCTCGAGGACGATGTGGTGCTGTCCGGAGAGGGTGCGTCGCTCGAGCGAGTAGGTGCTGAACTGCGCGGTAGGGTCGTCCACGACCCGCACCTCGATCTCGACCTCGGTCTCGACCTCGTACTCGCCGGGGATGGCGCGGACGCACCACCGCTGGCCCTTGTCCAGGGTGCCGATGTGGGCATCGTCGATGTCGACCGCCACGGGCGAGACCCAGGTCCGGCCTCCACCCCACGCCGCGACACAGACGGTCGCGGTTGCCGGGAGGGGCTCGTCCGCGATCGGGGCCGGGTCAGCCGCCGCGGCCTCGTCCTCCGCCGACGCCGGCAGCGGCAGGCACATCCACGCGGTCACCAGGGCCAGGCTGAAGCGCATCATCGTCCTCCCCCCAACTCTATGGCCCGGGTCATCCGGTCGCGCTACCGGTGGGCCATGTCACACCACGGCGGCGACCCTTCCAAGCACCTCCCCCGCGACGTCCTCGACGGCGCCCTCGACTCCCGCGAGCGCGCGCCGAGGGATCACGGGCGGGTGACGGCGATCTTCACCCGGCAGCGCAACGAGGGGCGGACCGCCCACGAGAGCCTGCGGTTCACCCAGGAGCGCGGCGCGGAGGGGGACCGCTGGAAGCCCCGGCGCAAGGGCACCAAGAACCAGGTCACCGTCATGGAGCACGGCGTGGGCCAGCTGATCGCCAACGGCCAGTCCATGGCGCTGTTCGGGGACAACCTGGTCGTCGATCTGGCCCTGGACGCACAGAACCTGCCGCCGGGCAGCCGGGTCCGCATCGGCAGCGCGCGCTTCGAGGTCACGGACGAGCCGCACACCGGCTGCCACAAGTATGCCGGCCGCTTCGGCCAGGACGCGCTGGACGCGATCTCCCGCGAGGATCGGGTGCCCGAGCACCTGCGCGGCATCCACTTCCGGGTGCTCGAGGACGGCATCGTCAGTGTGGATGACGACGTGATCGTCGAGTCGCGGGCCTAGCAGCCTGAACCTGCCTGGCGGCGGACCAGCGCCTCGTCCTCCTCCCCGCCGAGCACGAACACCACGGACGTGCAGCTGCCCTCGGTCCAGATGGAGCGGTTCCAGCCCGCAGCGCCCCAGCTGATGAGCGTCTGCTCGTTCACCTCGCCGGTGACGGGAGCGCCCTCGCGGAGCAGGGGATCGGAGAGCGTGGGGTCGGGGAACACGACCGCGCCGCCGTGCAGCAGCATGCGCTCGACGTTCTCGGTGCTGTCGGGCAGATCCGCGCCCAGGCGGGCGAGCTCGAAGGTGCTGCCGTCGGGCAGGGCCAGCCACGCGCCCAGATCCTCGCCCTCGGGCGCACCGTCGACCTTGGCGGTGAACACGACCTCGCCGTCGGGGCCCAGGATGCCAGTGGCGATCCGTGCCCAGGTCTGACCGGAGATCACCTCGCCGTAGCGGTCGGTGACCGGATCGCCGGACCGCACCCGCTCGGTGAAGGACCCGGCGCCGTCTTCGTCGTAGATGCCGGTCCGGCCGTCGGCGAGCTCGCCGGTGAACACGATGCGCTCGTCGCGATCGAAGGCCCAGGTGAGCGCGGGCTCGGCGCCAGTGCCCAGGAAGGCCAGCAGCTGGCCGTCGACGATGGGCTGGGTGAGGTCGACCCGCAGCTCGAGGCCGTCGTCGTCGAGCGCGTGGATGCCGGTGCCCGCGGTCATCTCTGGACCGTCCCGGCCCGACAGGACGACGTAGGGTTGGCCCGTGACCGGACTGACGGTGAGGCCGCGCATTCGGGCGGTGAACTGGGCGGAGGCGGCGAACAGCGGGAGGTCCTGGAGGCGGGCCCGGCGGATGAGCTCGCCTTCAGGCGTCAGCCGCTGCAGGTCGACCCGGTCATGGGAGTCCGCCGTGATGAGCCACAGTCCCTGGTCGGTCGACACGGCCCACTCGGACACCGCGTCGGTGCGGGAGGAGGATCGCCGGTAGGGGTTCCACGTGCCGTCCCACAGGCCCACCTCGTAGGTCAGCCGGTCCTGCTGCTGCACCAGCACCGGCTGCACTCCGGCGAGCTGGGGCCCGCGGAAGTCGACGTAGACGTCGGTCTCGCAGTGGCCGTCGAGGGCGCCGTCCTGAAACCACATCCAGCAGCCGCCGGCGGTCTCGAAGGAGATGGCCCCGCTGGCGTCGGTGCGCACGTCCAGCAGCCCGTTCTGGCCGACCTCCGCCTGGAGGGCCGCGCTGTCGAGCAGGACCTCGACCTCGTCGCCCACCGTCACCAGGCTCTGTCCCACCGGCCGCAGGCCGTCCCGCAGCTCGACCACGGCGAGCACGTCGCCCTCTGCGGACCAGCCCGACCAGCGGATGCCGGTCACTCGGAGGTCGCCCAGGTCGCTGATTGGCCCCAGCAGCAGATCATCGGCCCACGGATCGGGTAGCGGGCCGGGGTCGTCGGTCCCGTCGGTGCCGTCCGAGCCACCCGTGCCCGCGCACGCCGCGAGCATCGTCGCCATCATCCACCATCGCATGCTTCCTCCCGGGCGCACCCGGTACGCGCGGCTGGGACTCCCTGTGACGCCCTGGTTCCGTCGCCTGGGCCACGGCCAGGTGACGCTCGGGAGGTGATCGCCGCGCGCAGCGTCTACGATGGGGTCTTGGAGGATCCATGCTTCGACGCAGCCTGCCCCTGTTGCTCGCCCTGGCGTGCACCGGCGACGAGCCCACCGACCCGACCGACACCGACGTCGGCGCCCCCGACCCCTACGACGTCGTGGTCGGCCCCTACGACGTGAGCATCCGCACCACGTCCTACGGGATCCCGCACATCACCGCCGAGGACGAGGGCTCGCTCGGCCACGGCCTCGGCCACATCTGGGCGCGCAACCACATCTGCGTGCTCGCCGATCAGCTGCTGAAGGTGCGCAGCGAGCGCTCGAAGTACTTCGGTGACGCCTACATCGACGGCGACTTTGGCTGGAAGCACCTGCGCGTTCGGCAACAAGCCGAGGCCGAGTGGTTCAACCTGACCCCCGAGCTGCGGGCGCGCATCGTCGGCGTGGCTGCCGGCTACAACGCCCACCTCGCCGAGGTCGGTGTGGACGGGCTGCCCGAGCCCTGCCAGGGCGCCGATTGGGTCAAGCCCATCGACCACATCGACCTGCTCTCCTACTACCTCTCGCTGGCCCAGTGGGGCTCCGGCTACAACCTGGTCGAGCTGGTCGGCCAGGCCGTGCCCCCGGGCGCTCAGGACGGCAGCGGGGAGAGCACGTCCGGCTCGTCAGACGCCATCGTGCCGCCGCCGTTCGACGTGCTGGAGCCGGTGCAGGAGCCGCCGATCGGGAGCAACGGCTGGGCGATCGGCCGGGCGAACAGCAGCACCGACGGCGGCATGCTCCTGTCGAACACGCACTTCCCCATGTCCGGCGAGCGCCAGTGGATGGAGTACCACCTGACGATCCCCGGGGAGCTGGACGTGTACGGCGTCGGCCTCGTGGGCATGCCCCTGGTCGCGATGGGCTTCAACGAGCACGTCGCCTGGACGCACACGGTCTCCAACACCCCGCGCTTCGTGCCCTACCTGCTGCGCATGGGTCGCGATCGGGTCAGCTACGACTATGAAGACGGCGAGGTCGACCTCGTCCCCTACGAGTACAGCATCGAGGTCCGGCAGTCCGACGGCTCGCTCGCGACCCGGACCCGCACCCTCTACGACTCCCAGTACGGCCCCATGTGGAACGCGCCCGGCATCGGCTGGGACGGCTTCGGCGCGACCTACCGCGACGTGAACTGGAACCAGACCGGGACCATCCCGACCTTCGACGGCATGGACCGGGCGACGGACATCGAGACGTTCAAGGCCGCCCACCGGGATCATCAGGGGATCCCCTGGGTCCACACCATGATGGCCGACGCCGAGGGCAACGCGTTCTACACGGACTCCGCGGCGGCCCCGAACCTGTCGGACGACACC
>CALATR010000151.1 GCA_937891875.1 uncultured Pseudomonadota bacterium
CGGATCATGAGCCCGCCGTAGTGACCCCAGTCCGCCGGCCACCAGGGCTGGCTGTCGGTCATGAGCGCGTGGAGATCGGCGTACAGCGCGTCCACGTCGAGCTTCTCGAGCTCCTCGCGGTAGTCGAAGTCAGCACCCAGGGGGTTCGTCTTGCGATCGTGCTGGTGCAGGATGTCGAGGTTGAGCGCCTTGGGCCAGAACTCGGTGTTCGAGGTGCCCAGCGAGGTGTTCGCGCCGTGGGCGACGGGGCATCCGCCAGTGCGGGATCCGGACGAGGTCATGGTTGCTCCAGTACGGGAGGGACGCGGGGTCGGGGCGGATCCTCGGCTCGGCGTGGGCTCCCGGGAGATCAGCGTACCGCCGACGGACCGCGCACCCGTCCCGGACCCGGCGGGGCGCGATCCGGCTCACGGGGAGCCCGGCCGGGGCAGCGGCGCGCCTTGACGGGGGGCCCGACTGACCCATGATGAGGACGTCATGTGAGGTGTGCGTGTCCGACTGGAGTCCTGATCTCGCCATCGAGCGCGCCGTCGACCTGCTCGCCTGCATGGCCCACCCGGTGCGCCTGTCCGTGCTGGTCCGCCTGCACCGCGTGGGCCCGGCCAACGTCAGCACCCTGCAGGACGAGCTCGGCGTGGAGCAGAGCGCCCTGTCCCACCACCTGCGCCACCTGCGAACCACCCGCCTCGTGGCCGGGGAGCGCGACGGCAAGCAGGTCGTCTACCGCCTGCTGGACGAGCACGTCGGCTGCATCGTCGACGACACGCTGCAGCACGCCGCCGAGCTCGACGCCGCCGAACCCTAGGACAGCCCCACCTCCTCCAGGATCTTCGCGCTGAACACCTTCTTGCCGTCCTCGCCGATCAGCGCGTCGCGGGCGGCCTTCCAGCGGTCCACCCGGGCTCCGAACCAGGCGCGCAGCCGCGCCTCGTCCATGCCGTGCTGCTGCCCCCAGTGGCAGGTGTAGGCGATCCCCTGCCGCTCGAGCTCGTCGAAGAGGGTGTCGTAGATCGCCAGGGTCCCCTCGTTGCGGATGCTCGGGAGCTCCAGGTACGCGTTGAGCGGCTTGATGTTCATGCCCAGGGTGGCGCGGGTCGAGGGCACGAAGCGCAGGGCGGCCGCACCCAGGAGGTGCTCGCCGCGGGCGGAGTGCTGGTCGAGCACCTCGTAGAGCACGCGCATCAGGTCCCCACTGTCGCGGTGGTCGGTGATGATCTCGGTGCTGGCTCCACTTCCGGCCGGCAGATTGTTGGTGCCGAAGAGCTGGCCCGGGTAGGCCTCGATGTCGCCCTCGGCGTAGAGCGCCTCGGTCTCGTCGGAGATGATGCCGGCGAGGATCGGGGTCGTGAGGTCGGTCGTGATCTCGCCGTCCAGCGCGTCGAACAGGCCCGCGATGAGGGACATGACGTCCGACGCGATGGCGAGCGGCACGGGCATCGCGTGGGCGAGCACCGGCGGCGCGGGCACCTTCCACATGGTCGTCAGCCAGGCCGACGTCTTGCCGGACTCCGGGTACGGATGGAACACGACGTCGAGGTGGTCGGGGTTGTGGGGTCGGTCGGGGTGGAGCGAGCCCGTGTCCAGCAGGCGGATGGCGCGCCACAGCGCCGGGTCGTTCCGGTCCTCGAAGCGGGTGATCCGACGGACGAAGCGGTAGGCGGGCGCCGCCTCGAGCACGACGGAGAACACGACGCCGAGGGAGCCGAGGGAGACCTGGGCCGCGTGGAACAGGGCGTCGTCCTGGATGTGCTGCACGTGCATCCCGCACACCGAGGAGAGCCACAGCACGAAGGCCTCGGACAGGGCGGGCTTGCGCTCGGGCTGCAGGAAGACGCAGCGGTCGGGACCGGTGACCAGCTGGATGCCGAGCAGGGCGTCGTGCATGGCGCCCACCCGCAGGTCAGAGCTGTGGGTCCCGGTGGCGACGGCGCCGGCGACCCGCTGTCCGTCCCCTGCCCCGCTGGTCTGCAGGCAGAAGCCCTCCTCCAGCAGCCGCACGTTGGTCATCGCGACCGTGCGCCCGCCACAGATCCAGAACGGGGCGAAGCCCTGGGCGCCGCGGCCGGCGGAGTACTCGGGGGTGAGCGACGCGGGTCCGACCCGGAGCATGCCGCTCATGAAGCCGGGGTCGAGGATGACCTGGTCGGGCTCGATGATGGAGGAGAAGGACCAGCGGGTGCCGACCGGGCGCAGGCGCAGCTGCCGCGCAAAGCAGTAGCGGAGCAGCTCGCGGACCGCGCCCAGCTGGGGGGCGAGCGCGCCCGCGGCGGTCAGATCGGGGCCGTGGGCCAGGGGCGTCACGTACAGGGGCACCGCACCCTTCTGGATGGTGCCGCTGAAGTTGCTCCAGCTGGTCAGGCTCTTGGTCTCGGCGTGGGGGAACTCGGGCAGGGGCATGGCTTCTCCACAGCCGATCTACGGCGTCATCCCACCCTTGTCGGGCGGGGAGCAGGTGACGGTCGAGCCGGGTCGGCCGGAGTGCAGGCGGCTCACGACGACCTGGTTGACGGACTCGTCGCAGGCGGCGGGGATCGCGAGCTCGAGCCCGTGGGAGTCGGGATCACCGGGGTCGCAGCGCGGCGGGTCCGACAGGGAGGGGGCGGCGTCGTCGGGCAGCACCGGACAGACGAACGGGCCGGGGGCCTCGCCCATGAGCGCGCAGCGCACCCACACGTTGCGACCACCGGATCGACGCTTGCGAAGCACCAGCTGCCCGAAGCTGCCCCGACACTCCTGCGGAAGGACGACGAATGCGCTGTCGGACTGGCTGTCGTTCGCCGGCACGAGGTCCGTCGCCGGGGAGCAGGTGCTCGCGTCGGTCGCGTCGGCGCAGACGTAGCTGGACGCGGGGGCCGAGCGCGGGGCCATGAGCACCATGCGCGAGGTGCAGCCCGCGAGCAGGATCAGCGCGAAGAGGCAGGTACGCACGGGATGGTCTCCTCGCCTGGGGGCTGCGGGACGATGGCGTCCCAGTCTAGCGGAGGAAGAACGCGGTTTCAGGCGATGACAGGGGCTCGCGGTCTCCAGCGGGACCCGAACGAAGCCGCTAGGTTGAAGCGCCTCCCCTCCTCGGAGTCCGCCATGCCCAAGCAGCAGAAGGTCGCCCACAAGGGCACCGTCGCGTTCGAGACCCAGACCGATCAGCGCGCGAACTCGGGTCAGTCGAACGAGTTCCTCAAGCAGAAGACAGGCCGCGGACTCGAGGCCGGCAAGAGCGGGGCCGCCGACCCGGACTTCGAGAAGAAGGCCGAGAAGTTCGAGATGGCCTTCGGCGCGGGCGCCATGAAGAACGGCGCGGTCAACAGCTGCGTCGACTCGATGATGGACCAGATCGCCAACAATGTCGCCGCCATCTGGAAGACGAAGCAGGGCGAGGCGGAGATGGATCTGGGCGCCGAGCTGGCACGCTACTGCGGCACCCGGCCCGACATGAAGGGCGTCGCCGGCGCAGTGCCCGCAGACCAGGTGAAGGCCCACATGCTGGACGGCGCCGGCAACGTGCGCACCAAGATGACGGCGCTCTACAACTTCGGTCGAACCTGGCAGAAGGAGCTGCAGGACCTGTACACCAAGGATGCGGTCGGCACCTTCGTCGAGACCCTGAAGGCGGAGAACGGCGACGCCGACACCGGGGCGCTCGAGTCTCGCATCGAGGAGATGGGCGACCGCAGGGGAGCGCGGCTCACCCCGACCCCCCGCGACGCGGAGGTCACCCAGGTCGCCGTGCAGCCATCGACCCGGGGCGAGTTCGGTGACGGCTCGCACATGCAGAGCACCCGCACCGCCGAGCAGGTCGGCCTGACCAAGGACGAGGCGACCTTCCAGGGGCTCGACCAGGACGACTCCCTGCAGCACGGCGACGACTGGGAGAGCAAGCGGGTGCTGTGGGAGGAGGGCGCTCGCAAGTGGCTCATCAACGAGGACAACGTGTGGGTCGCGAAGATGCGCGAGCTGTCCTTGCCCCTCAAGGCCGGCCCGTCGGGCACCACCGACCGGATCATGCAGACCCGCGAGCTGCTCGGCGTGTCCGACGCGGTCAGCTGCCGGGCTGCCTGCCTCGCCTACCTCCTGCCGATCAACGCCCACTCGATGGTCGAGATCATGGAGGCCGCCAAGCCCTTCGGCGCCGACTTCACCCCGGGCCCGGCGATGTACCACTCCCTGGAGCCGTTCGGCTCGCTGGCAGCGTACGCCCCGGACTCCACGTGGTGGGGCACGGTCGAGGAAGCGGCAGGCGGCGGCGAGTGAGTCCCTCCACCCACACCTGCGCGCTCGGCGGCCGGGTCGTCGCCGCGCGACACGCCGTTCCAGACGCCGCCTTCGACCTGGACTTCGAGGGCCCGACCGTCGGGTGCAACCACCTCCGGTGCAGCCGCTGCGACCAGCCGGTCCGTCAGGCGCCCGGGCTCTCCTGGGGCGCCACCGCTGACCGGCTCGCCGCGAGCGCGGACTGGGAGGCCCTCGCCGACGCCGGCGTGCTCACCCGCAACCCCGAGCATCGCCTGTACGCCTGCGCTTGCCGGGTGCACGTCGAGGACCACGACCGCGCCCTGGGCGATGCCGAGCAGTGGGATCACGACGAGGTGCCGCCCCCCTGGCGCTGCGCCGGTCACCCCGGACTCACCCTGCCGCTGGCGCTCGATGGGGTCGCCCTCGACACGGTGAGGGACGTGGTCGACGCGTTCGTCCGTCACGCCGGCAGCCCTCCGGCGGCGGCGCCGGCCTTCACCCGCGAGACGCCCACCGCCTGGTCCCAGCGCCTGGTGCACGTGCTCTACCCGCGTCCCGACGGCCTGCTCGACGCCCTCGCCGATCTCCTGGACGCGGACAACCCGGTCGCCCGTGCCGCGGTGTCCGACCTCTACCGCACGACCCCCACCCTTCCCGGCGCCGAGCGCCTCGCCGACAGCCTGGTCGACCACCCGGAGCGCTGGTTCGACCAACCCAATCCGCTCTCACCCGCGGACGGGCTGGACCGCTGGGCCCAGGTCGCGGTGGCCCGACGCGCGGTGTGGACCGATCCCCTGGGCTCCCCCCTGGACGAGGGTGCCATCGAGGCCGTGCGCCACCTGGCCCTGCACGCACCGAGCCTCACCATCTCGCTGCTGCAGGCGATCGCCCGCCTCGATCCGGCCTGGCTCGCCACCCATGCCGGACGGATCGTCGAGAACACCGACAGCGAGGACGTCGCGCGCCGGATCCTCTACACCCTCCGCCGAAAGCCTCCCGAGGCCGCGACCGCCGCAGTCGCCATGCTCGATGCGTGGCCCGGCGATCCAGAGGACTACCGCAGGCTGGCGGCGGAGCTGGTGCCGGCGGTGGTGCTGCCAGGGTGATGGCGACGTCCGTCTTGACGTGCGCTGTGTCCGCGACGACATCCGTTCCATGGACCTGCCCGCCCGCGTGATCCTCGAGGGATTCTCCAGCCCCTTCGCGTTCATGGGGGTCATCGCCCTGACGATCATCGCGCTGGGCATCGTCGTCGCCCGTGGCCCCCGCACACCCACGTGGGTGGGCCTGCTCGTGCTCACCGTGCCGATCGCAGTGTCCGCAGGCCTCGCGACCTGGAGCCACGCCGAGATCATCGCAGAGCTCCGCGGTCCGCCCCCCGGGCTGGAGCCGACTCGCTACGCCACGCTGTGGGCGCAGAGCGTTCGGCCCGCGGCGAGCGCACACACCGTCGCCCTGTTCGGCGCAGCTCTGCTGGCCATCGGCATCGCCTGGCCGGACCGCCCGACGGTCGACGCCATGCCGACCTGGCGCTGGTTCACCCTGCCCGCGGCACTGCTTGTCGTGGGCGCGATGCTCGGCGCGGTGCTGATGTCGCTGACGCCCTACATCGCCGTGCTCCCCATGACGGTGACCGCCCTGGTCTGGTTCGCCGCAATACACACGGACAACGCCGATCTTCGCGCGCGGACCGGCGTGCTCTTCGCGGTCGTATCGCTCCTCGCCTGGTCCAGCGATGCCGTGGCGGAACAGGCGCTGATGGGCAGCGCGGAGCACTACGACATGCCGTACACCGCGCCCTGGGGTCACGGAGGAACCGTCGCGTTCCCCACGCGCTGGGACCACCTCCCCGCCCTGCTGATCCCGCCGCCGTCGTCCTACTGGCTCCCACCGGCCTGGCTGGCCGGGTGTGCCGGGGGCGTCATCGTGCTGAGCCTCTTGCGCAGCCCGAACCCCGACGTTCGTCGCCTGATCCTCCCGGCCGTCACAGCGACGCTCCTGATCGCGAGCGTCTGCATCCCCTGCATGCTGGACCGGCCGGACATGGACGCCCGGGCCCCCCGCCCTCCGGATCCCCTTCCCCTGACGACCGACCTCCGCACCCTCGAGGACGACGAGCGCCTGCTCCCGCCCCCCGGACCTCGTCCATGACCTCGTGGGGCCAGTGGTGGCAGTCCTGGGCATCCACCCCAGAGGACCGGGTGCTGCTCTTCATGCTCGGGCTCGTGGTGACGATGATGGCCCCGCTGCTGCTGAACGCCATGCTGGGGCGCCGAGTTGCCGTGTCGACAGCCCTGGTTCCGCCGGTCCTCGCGCTGGTGGGTGCGCTCGCGGTGTCCGCGTGGCGGGTCGGCCAGCTGACGCCGCCTGTGTGGTCGATGATGCCGTGGGAGCCGGGGCTCGAGGTGCTGCGCCGGGGTCAGGTGCCGACCCTGTGTGCGCTGTGGATGCTCGGCGTCCTGAGCCTGGCGTGCGGCGTGGGGGTCGCCGCTCGACGCGACGCCGGACCCATCTCGGCGGTCCAGGCTGTCCTGTACCCCCTCGTCGCCGCGGCGTGGCTCCTCATCGGTTCGACCACGTGGTGGTTCAGCCCCCGGCTCATCGGGTGGTTGGCGCCACCAGCCACTGTCGCCGCGCTCGGCCTCGTCCTGGCGGGACTGCGGGTTCCAGCTTCGAAGGCGACCGCAGCCGCCCTGTCTGGTCGGCAGGTGACCGCCGCAGCCGCCGTGAGCGGGGCTGGGGCCTTGATGATCGGCTTCAAGGTCAGCCTCGCGCTGCTGAACCAGGTGCCACCCCTCTCGGGGGCGTACCTCTACACGCCCACCCCCATCGACGTCCTGCTCGGGTGGGGGGCGAGGTGGGCGCCGGCCTTCGGCATCGTCACCGTGCTGGTCGGACTGCTCCCCATGGTGCTCTGCGGGCGGACGATGACGTCCCCGGAGTCACGGAGGCGCACCCTGGCTACCACCGTCGGGCTCGGCGTCCTGGTCACGGTCGCGACGGCTCGGGTGGCCGCCGGCTTCGCCCTGCTGCCGGCCTCTCCCTACGCAGCGAGCGCCGAAGCCCTGGCCGAGATCTGTCTGCCCTGGGGCTCCGAGCCCCGACAGGGTGCCAAGGTGCTGGTCAGACCGGACGGCAGCACCGCCGTGCAGTGGGACGGCACACCCGAGGTCGCGGTCCAGACCGACCCCATGGACATCGCGATCGAGCTGCTCTCGTCGCCGTCACCGCACGGCGTGCTGCTCGACTCCGATGTGCTCATCGTCGCCACCGCCGACACCCCCTTCGAGCGCATCCGCCCGGCACTGCACGGCACCCGGCTGACCAATCGGCAGGAGGTGGCCCTGCTGGTCCGTCATCACCGCCAGCCCGTGGGCATCTCCTTCGGGTTTGCCGAGGCAGGCGACTCCGCCCTGGTCCTCACCGCCACCGAGGGCCACTGGGTGGGTCCCGACGGGCGCCCTGCCTGGGTCTTCCTGGACACGCCCACGCCCCGCATCCTGCTGCGTCCTTCCCCGACCACGACCGTGCAGGAGATCGCCGACGTCTACGCGCAGATCGACGACCACCAGCGGTCCTGGCCCTACGAGCTGGTCGCCCCCTGGGATCGGCCCGAGATCCTCATCCGCACCCACCCCTGACCACCGCCCGGCCCCCCCAAACCCCCCGTCCTAGCCGATCCCTCCGACCCTTCCCTCGCATGATCGGACGAGGTCTTCGCGTGCCCCGCGGCACAATCGGGAGTTCCAGGATCTCGACGTCCACGGGCACGCGAATTTCACGGCCGACGATCAGCAAAAAAAATCGTGTCGGTACCATCCCGGACTCCGGGAGTGGGCATGCACGCACAGGTTCGACTCGCCTTCAAGGCACAGGGGGGACACCGTGGAGAACGCACGGTGATCCTGCCGATCTTTGCGCCGCTCCACGCGGGATCGCGGCTGGCGACCCGGCTGCCAGCCGGCCTGCCGACCCCGGTCCACCTGCAGATCGGTCCCCCCCTGGGCGCGGGCGCGGTACCCCAGCCCTCCGCCGCGCGGTCCCCCCTGGGCCTGGACCTGCTGACCTCGCTCGCGCCGCCGCCGACGGTGCGAGCGGTCGGCAGCAGCTCCACCGGCCGGCAGCTGCTCTGGGAGCACCGCTGGACGGGTGAGGATCCCCAGCTCGCCCTCGCGCTGGGGGTGCTCGCCGTGCCCCCGGACCGGGACGTCGTCACCCTGCGGGATCAGCTGGTCGAGGGGCTGGACGCTCGCTGGCCGGAGCCCCTCGACGCGCTGCTGGACCCCCGCGCCGCCGGCAAGCGCCTCCGCAGCCTCCTCACCCAGCTGCTTCGCCGGAGCGGGAGCCGGGTCACCGACGTCCGCACCCTGCGTTTCACCAGCTCGGACCTGGAGTCCGGCGAGGTCCGCGTCCGCGAGCAGGTCCGCCTGGCGTACCGGGGAGTCGGCGTGCTGGCCGGGACCGTGGTCGGCTCGACCGGGGTGCGGGGACGCCCCACCGTGCTGGTCGCCCGCGGGCAGGTACGCGTCCTGGCGTCGACCCGCTCCGGGCGGGTGCTCGACATCCACACCCGCGGCGATCGCCAGCAGGTCGCCCTGCGAGCCATCTCGGATGTCCACCGGATCGTCGCTGCCCACCGCCGCGCCGTGCGCGCGTCCGAAGCCGCCCGCCCCCAGGCTGCAACGTCGACTGCGGCAACTGCGGCGACTGCGGCGACTGCCCGACCGACCGTCCGCCGGATCTCGACGGTGAACCTGCGGCGCACGGTCCCCAAGGCCTCGATCCTGCGTCGCAGCGCCGCGCGCCTGGCGGGCCCGCGCGTGGCGGTGGCCAGGAAGCCTCCGACCCGGCCGGAGCCGCTCCCCGACCCCGACCAGCTCGAAGCGATCGCCAGGAAGCTGGGCCTGCCCCGTCCCTCGTCGCGCCCCACGGCGGGGCCACGGGCAGACGGTCAGGTCGCCTGGATCGCCTACCGCGGCATCGACGGCCAGCTGCACCTGCTCACCCGCGAGCGGGGTCGGTGGCGGGGCGAGCGGATCGACGCTGCGGACCAGCCGCCGGCCCTGGGCGACCTGACCCTGTCCGTGCTCGATGGCGACGACCTCGCCGTGCACTTCTGCACCCCCGACGGCGAGCTGTGCGAGGTGCGCCGGACCTCCGGTCGCTGGTCCGCCCGCCTCCTCCCTCTCCTGCCCACCGCCTGATCGGACGCCACCCATGGTCATCGGCATCACCCTGTTCGAGCTGCTCGGCCTGCCCCCCGGCCTCCGCGAGCGCGTCCCCGCCTCGACCGAGCGGCTGCTCACGGCGTTCTCGGTCATCAACCACCGCACGATCGTGCAGCCCGGCGCCATCGTGCACGAGGGAGACCTGCAGAGCCTGCGGGACGCCGGGATCACGCTGAGCCCCAGCGCCGTGGTCCAGCTGCCCGGCGCGACCAGGCGGATCCCCTTCCGCCTCACCCTGCCCCGTCCCCTCCCCCCGCTCCAGCCCAACACGAACCCCGCCCTGGCCGGTGGAGTCAACGTCGAGAACGCCGCCACGGCCTGGGTCCTCGACCTGTTCCTGTCCCCGATCCAGATCGTGCTGTCCGGCGGCGGCATCGCGCCTGCCCAGGTCGTCGAGGCCACCGGCGTGGCGCGCCACCTCATCCCGCACCCCACCCAGAATCGGGTCTCCGTGCTCACCGGCGGCGTCGTGCGCGTGACCGGCGGCACCCTCGGCGACAACATCGACCTGATCGCGCCGCCGGATCCCTTCGACGCGACTGCACCGGTCGGCACCGTGCTGGGCGCCACCCTGATCCCGCCCCACGTGCGCATGGGCAACAGCGGCTTCGGCTTCACCCTGGACCGGGTCACCCTGGACGCGAGCCGGACCTTCACCCCGCCCGAGATCGTGGCGCGCGGTCAGATCGAGCCTGGCTGGCGCGGACTCGCCATCGACGAGGCCACCCTCTACCTGCCCCAGGGCATGCCGCTGGTCGGCGATGTGTCCATGGGCGTGCGCGATCTGCTGGTCGGCTTCGACGACGGCTCGGTCCAGGGCGAGTTCGAGATCCAGCTGGGCCAGGCGCCGGGCAGCCTGGAGGACATCCAGTTCAGCTACGAGGACGGCAGCGGGGCCATCCAGTTCATCGCGGACGTGCACGCGTTCAACCTCATCCTGCTCATCGACCGGAACGTGGTCGCGCCGGTCCAGATCCGCGGCCGCCTCGGGAGCGAGGCGGTCGCCCGCTGGGACCACCCCGACGGCACCCGGGTCGACGGCCGCGACTCCGGCATCATGCTCGTCGATCCCGACGACGACGCCCGCAACCAGTTCCGCTTCACCCGGCTCTACCTCCAGGGCCCGCCCGGCGGTGGGGGGCCGCTCATCCCGGGCCAGACCTGGACCCTGACCGTCGTGCGCCGCCACGACAGCCGCAGCCTGCCCCCACGGATCGGCCTGCGCTTCGACAACGGCGTCAGCTTCGAGGACGTGCACCACGTCTCCGCCTCGGGACACTTCCTCCAGGAAGCCACCTGGTACGCCCATGATCCCCACACCGGCGCCCCGCTGACCCAGGACGATCTCGACGCCCTGACCTGGAGCTTCGACAGCTCCTCCCTGCCCACCGGCACCGGCGAGGAGTTCCAGCCGCCGATCTGCCTGGACGTGGGCGTGTACGAGCTGATCCTGCTCGATCCCACCACGGGCACCCGGCGGGTCGCCATCGAGGTGCTCGCCGAGGGCGCGATCCTGGTCGGCTGTCACCACTTCAGCAGCAATCCGCACGACGCCAACGGCAACACGATCTTCGGGCCGTTCCTGTCCAGCACCGCCGGGGAGTGGCTGCTGGACCACCCGCCCGCGCCGGTCAGCGCCATCGACGCCACCTACGACAAGGCCCAGTACCACCGCACCGGTCGCATCCAGCCCGGCCTGCCCGAGGCGAGCCTGGACGGCGCTCGGGTCAAGCCCGCCGACGGCACCCTGGCCCGGGTCCGACTGGCGGGCTCCGTCGCCCGCACCGGCGCGCTGCACTTCCGCCTGTTCTACAGCTTCGACAAGCACGATCACATCGTCGACGCCCGCTGCGTGCACGGGGTCGAGCAGGCCTCCGAGTCCACCCTCGGCGTGACGCCCCCGCCCAACGGCCACCGCTACGGCCCCTCCGAGCGCGACACCGCCTCGATCTTCGCCCCGCCGCCCGACGGCTGCGCTGCGGACACGAGCCCCTACCTGGACCACCTCGTCGCCTGGGCGAAGCAGTTCCCGCCGACGGTGAGCTTCGTCGTCATCGGCCGCTGCTGCGACATCACCGACACCACGCGGAGCCGCGAACGCAACGAGGAACTGGCCGGGAAGCGGGCCAACACCGTCAAGCAGGCCCTGGTGGACCGGGCGTCCATCGCGGCCAGCCGCATCGTCGCCTTCGGCGAGCAGGACGAGCGGACCCACGTCAACCGGACGGGCCTCGACGCGATCCGCACAGACATCACCGACCGCATCTTCGACGAGACCTGGCTGGCCCGCACCGAGCTCCGCATCCAGGAGCAGTTCGTCGATCCCGGCACCGGGAAGGTCGTCGACACCGGCGAGAAGCGCAACGACCCCCTCCGCCGCGGCTTCCGGCGGGCCGACATCTACGCGGTCGGCGCGGGCGCGCTGGCCTGGCAGCCCGGTGCGGACGACACCGTCTGCGTCTGCGAGCACCGCGAGCCGACCCGCTACACCTACGTGCCCGGCACCGACCTCATCCCCGGGGGCGTCCCGACCGAACCCGACCCGGACGTGCCCTGGAGGCTGCTGCTCAAGGCTCGCTGGGACAGCCCATCCTACGCCGATGATCCCTGGATCCCGACCCTGGCGGAGGCCCGGTTCGACTGGCAGATCAACCCCCCGGACGCCCCGGACATGAGCGCCCTGCAGCCAGTCGTCGGGACCGGCAGCTCGGAGTTCTGGAGCGTGATCGCCCGCTGGTCCTGGGACCCGCGCACGGGCCGCACCCTGGCCTCGCTGGCGTGGGACGGCAAGGACAGCGCCGACGGGCTCGCCCGCCTGGACGCCGACGACTGGGCCATCGTCTTCGGCCTCGGACCCGCACTCCTGGGCAACGTGCCCGCAGACAGCGTCGCCGAGGGAGCCGTACGCCTGGGCGCCCTGCTGGCGGCGGTCGCCTTCCTCGAGAACCACGTCCAGAACGGCAGCACCAAGCTCACCCGCCTGGAGCTGTCCCACATGCGGGAGACCCTGGACGGCGACGGCCGCCAGATCTGGCGCCTCACCGTCGACTACGACGTGTCCCTCAGCATCGCTCCAGCGATCCCTCCCCTGGGGCTCACCACCGACTCGGACCTGGTGGTGCGCTACAGCAACGTCGGCATCGAGTACATCCACGACGATGCCCTGGCCTGGTACGAGCGCGTCCAGCTGGTCTACGCGGACAGCGACTTCGCCATCGTCTCGCCGGGCACCTGGACCCTCAACGGGGCGCTCGGCAACCTGCTGGGCGTGACCCGGGTGGCGATGGGCGCAGGCTCGGTGTGGTTCGAGCTGCACCTCGAGCTGGGCATCGACCTGGGCATCCTGGAGGTCACCGGCGCGGTGGTGCGGATCGTCTTCGAGGGCGGGGAGCTGCCCACGGTCGAGCTGCGCGGCCTGGAGATCTCCCTGACCGTGCCCGGGGTCATCTCGGGCAAGGGTCGCCTGCAGGTCGGCGCCAGCGGCAACGTCGACGCCATGCTCGCGGTCGACGTGGACGCGGTGGGCGTGGGAGCGCTGGCCCGGGTCGTCATCAGCCCGCCCAACGACGCCGGCCAGTCCATGGTCCACGTCGAGGTCAACACCCGCTTCGCCTCCGGCCTGCCGCTCCTGGGCACCGGGGCGGCGATCTACGGCTTCGACGGGCGCTTCGTGGCCCACGGCACCCGGGCGGTCGACCGCAACAAGGACCGGGTCGAGGCCGAGCTGACCTGGTTCGCCAGCGGCGCAAACTACACCTTCGAGGAGGACAGCTACGCGTTTGGCGTGGGTGTGGTCGTGGGTACGCTGCCCGACGGCGGCTTCTCCTTCCACGCCATCGGCAGCCTGGCGGTCCAGGTGCCCGAGTTCGCCTTCGTCCTGGGCCTGGACGGCAAGTTCCTGCAGCTCCCCCGGGCCGTCCAGGAGTCCACGGACGACCTGGAGCCGGGAGACGTGCGCGCCGGCGTCACCGGCCTGCTGGTCATCGACGCGGACGCGGTGATCCTCGCCGTCGACGGCTTCCTCGAGATCTCCAAGCTCCTCGAGCTGAAGGTGCCCCTGCGGGCGTTCTTCCCCTTCGAGGACACCCAGCGCACCTACCTGCGGATCGGCAGCGACGGCTACGACGGCCGCGCGGGCGAGCCCATCTCCATGACCATCCTCCCCGACATCCTGGGCATGAAGGCGTTCGCCTTCCTCATGTTCGAGGGCATGGGCTTCCCCCGGGGCATGTACGGCGACCCCGACTTCGTCCTGCACGGGTTCTCCATCGGCTTTGGCGCCGGCTTCGGCCACACCTGGTCAGCCGGCCCCTTCAGCCTCGGCTTCTCGGCGACGCTGCTCGCCGGCCTCGGCACCAAGCCCTTCTTCCTGCGCGCCACCCTGCGCATCGAGGGCAGCCTGGACCTGGTCATCCTGGCTCTCGGCGTCTCCGCCGAGCTGTCCGTGGGCGTCTCCGCGGACGAGTCCTACATCGAGGGCAAGGTCTGCGGGCGGATCAAGTTCCTCTTCTGGACGCTGAAGGGCTGCGTCGGGCTGCGGATCGGCAACGAGCCCAAGACCCGGGTGCCCCCCGCGCCCGACCTGGTCGAGCAGGTCGCGCTGATGGACCGCTACGGCCGGGCCCTGGGCGAGGCCCCCGAGACCAGCAGCGGCGGGCCTGTGGTGTGGCCGGACACCCTGCTGGCGCTCAAGCTGCGCCGCCCTCCACAGGTCGGGCTCGGCGGTGAGAACCACTTCGAGATCCTCGAGACCACCGGCGCGGTCTTCACCGGCACCAACGACGTCAAGTACGCCTACCGGCTGACCGGGGTGACCCTGGTCCGCGAGGGCGATCCGGAGAGCCAGAAGGACCTGCCGGCGAGCTGGGCGCTCCGGCTCCTCGCCGACGGCACCCCCGACCCCGACAGCCCGCCGTCCGCCAGCGAGCACGAGAGTCGCCTGCTGGTGCTGCTCACGGCGGACCTTCCGTCGAGCCAGCGCTCCCTGCTGCTGGTGGACGAGGAGACCCCCGGAGATCCGGCCAGCTACGCCGAGGATCTGTGCGAGCCCGCCCCGGCACCCACCCGGGCCTGCGTGCTGGGCGCCGAGTCCTGGACCGACACCGACAAGACGACGATCACCCTGTACGAGCGGACCCACGCCGAGGGCCCGTACCCGTCTCGCTTCACCCTGAGCACCCCGTACACCCTGGGCGACCTCGACCCCGACCGCCTCGCCCAGCTCTTCCACGTGATGGGCTTCGACCTCGTCCTCCACGACGACGCCGCCCTGCCCTTCCCGATCGACCACGGCGAGTCGAGCCTCGACCGCGGCCTGTGCCTGTCCCACGCGCGCCGCTTTGGCCTCACCTACATGACCGCCCCGTGGGAAGGCACGTTCCACGCCGCAGTTCAGGAGCCGGAGCTGACCCTGGCGGTGCGCCTGCAGTTCCCCGAGCTGAAGCCCACCACCCAGTGCCTGGACTTCACCGACATGGCGGCCGGCACGATCCTCGGGCCGACCTACAGCATCCACGGCGCCACCCTGGAGCAGCTCGCCCAGGACCTGCAGGTGTTCGACCGCGGCGGCGACGGCAAGGGCGAGGTGAAGATCATCAGCAAGGGCGCGATCCTGACCCTGCCCGAGGGCTCCCGGAACGTGCGGGTCACCGTCTTGCAGGCGAGCAGCGGACACCGGGAGGAGGACGCGAGCCTGCTCGCCTTCGACGCGGACGGCGTCGAGGTGGAGGTGCACGACCTCGGCGGCGTGACCGGCCGCTGGGTGACCGTGGTCTTCGACTCCGCGAACATCCGGCGGATCCGGATCACCGGGGCGTCGGAGATCTACTTCCGCAAGGCGTGCTGGTTCGGCCCCCGCTCGTTCCGCGAGGTGCTCCTGGAGGCTGCCGCCGCGCTGAAGGAGACCGCCCCCAGCCTGGTCCAGGGCGTCCGCACCGACGGCACCATCGACGACTGGCCCGGCACGACGATCAGCGTCCGGGTCCACGACGAGCTCCCCCGCCTCGACCTGGCCGCCCGCTACACCGCGCCCCACAGCGGTCCCTACCAGGCGGTGCGCACCCCCGCCCTGCCGCTCATCCAGGTGTGGGTCGTGAGCGCCTGCGGCGTGTCCCTGGACGCCGCCGAGGCGAGCGCGCGGGACCAGCGCCACCGGGATCAGGTGCGCGACCAGCTCAACGACGCCCACGACCACGCGACCGGCGCCATCGAGACCGAGGAGGACGCCCGCCAGCTGCACTGGGTGCTGCAGCCCGACAGCGCGTACACGCTGACCGTGCACTACCAGGCCGCGGTGTGGGAGAAGAAGGACGGCGACATCCCCACCGCCGCCACGGCCTTCGACGGGCTGACCGGGACCTCCCAGACGTTCGCGTTCCGCACGGCGCCGCTGCTGCCCGCCGTCGAGGCCCACCGCCAGGCCGAGCTCGCCCAGCAGCCGCTCCCTGCCCTGCCCGACGCGGACCTGTCGACCCACGAGACCTTCGACCCCCGGGCCCTGCACCGCTACCTGCTGGGCCTCGACCCCGGCGACGAAGAGCGCGCCTTCTTCCGGATGGATCCGATGGAGGCCCACTTCGACCAGCCCCAGCTGCCCCTGCTGCTCGACCGCTACGGCTACTACCTGAAGCTGCGCGTCGTCCGCACCGATCCACCCCCCGGCGCCTACGCGTCGCTCGACCACGCGCCGACCGTCGCCGACATCGTGCAGAGCTGGATGGAGCTGCCCGAGGTGCTGTGGAGCGCGGTGGACCAGCGCTTCGCGGCCGGACTCGCCGAGGCCCCCTGCGTCGAGGGTCCCCCCGCCCCGGGCTCGACCGCGGTCGCCGTGGCCCCCCTCGACCCCTACGCCGAGTACGACTTCGAGGTCGTCGCCATGCCCTTCGACGCGTCCGACCCCCGGGGTGTCGTCATCCGGCGCAGCCACTTCCGCACCGGCGGCTTCGTCGACGCGGAGGCGCTGGTGGGCTCGCTGGACCTCGACACCTCCGGAGGGATCGGCATCGCGCCGCCCGCGGACGCCATCGCCACCGGCGCCCTGCCGACCGACGAGCAGCTCGACGACGACGAGCAGCTCGAGGCGGCGCTCCGCAGCGCAGGCCTCGATCCGCTGCCCATCCCGGGTGCCGGCCGGGTCCTCGCGATCTGGAGGCGCACCCCCGACGGATGGGCGATCACCGGCGTGCTCCTGGATGCGACCGAGCCCCTGCGCCGAGCCATCCGCATGGGTGACGACACGCGCCGCCTGGACGTGGCCTCGGGGCGGATCGAGCTGCCCGGCCGGCAGACCCGCCGGACCCAGCCCCCACCCTTCGTGCTGGATGCGCCGCTGAAGCCGGTCCGCTCGAACAAGACCGGCACCCGGATCCTGCTGGCCAACACCGGCGATTCGCTGCCGGACGGGAGCCGTCCCGACCTGCTGGGCACGCTCACCATCACCTTCACCCGCTCCACCGGAGACGACCTCGTCGGCAGGACCTCCCTGCTCCCGGTGCCCCGCCTCGTCTGGCAGGAGGAGCTCTGATGATCCCGTTCCTGACCCGCCTGTTCGCCCAGGCCATCGCCGTGAAGGACGATCCGCACCTGCAGGACGGCGTGCACTTCTTCGCCCACCCCACCCTCGACGGCCTGCCCATCACCCCGCTCGCGGTGTCGCGGGTGCACCTGGGGCCCGGTGCCCGCAACATGCCGCTCCGCACCGACGTGGTCTGGCGCGACGAGGACGGCCGGTCCTACACGCCTCCGTTCACCGTGAGCCCCGGGCGCCCGGTCACCGCGCACCTGCCCGCGGGCAAGCACTGCGTGTGGGCGCGGGTCTACGGTGAGCCCAGGGTCGTGCGCACGCTCACCATGCTCTTCCGCGCGGTCGGCCTGGCGAGCACCGGAGACGAGGACGCACCGGTCGCCATCCGCTCCGAGGCCCCGTACGACGTGGCCGCCTCCCACCTGGTCAAGGTGCGGGTCGAGGGCACGGGCACCGTGCACGGCATCGAGTGGCTGGACGAACAAGACGTCATCGACCGCACCAAGCCCACCAACTGGCGGGTGCTCTCCCTGCCCATCTCGCGGGCGTTGAACTACCAGGACGCCGGGACCGTCGACCGCGTCGCCGAGTCGGACGCCCGGGTCGCCGCCGGTGCGCCCAAGGCCTTCGGGCTGCACGAGCGACCGGATCCGGACACGCCCGAGGCGGCGGTCCCCATCGCCCAGACCCAGCGGCAGATCCTCGAGAAGTACCGGGTGAACGAGCGCTTCAAGCCGTTCCGCCCGGCGCTGCAGCAGATGCTCGACAGCCCCGATCCGGCCCGGCACACCCTGGTCACGGAGGGCGTGGTGGGCACGGACTCCGAGGGCCACCCCATCACCTCGCGCATGGAGCTGCCGACCCTCGCCATGATCCTGGGCTCGCTCATCGACCCCGGGATCGCCCGCAAGCTCGGCTTTGCCGACCTGGACGCCACGCAGCCCGGCGAGGACGGGGAGGTGGTCGCCTACATCATCACCGCGCGCTTCGCCGGAAGGCCGGTCAAGGCCAGCACCGGGGAAGGCTCGCTCGCGGATGGGTTGCTGGCGACCGAGGGCCCGGTGGACGTCTCCGTCGTCGCCGCGGCGACCCTGGGCGCGCCGCCGGACCGGCCCGAACGGGTGTCCATCGGACCAGTGGATCCAGGGCGTTGGACCCCCGATCCGGAGGAGAACGAGGAGCCCGGAGCCGTCCGCCGGACCATCCAGATCCCGGTGGGAGGCATGGGGCGCGCCACGGCGCTGGCCGTCGCTCGGGAGCAGGGCGCTCACTGGCGCACCCTGTCCACGCGCATCGGCGTCCTGACCCCACCCCGGTACGCGCCCGTGCTGCCGACCGTAGCCGTGAGCGGACGCGGGGTCCGACTGGGCGCCGATCCGGTCGTCATCGACACCGGCGCACCGCCGGCGGGGTACCGGCTCCGGGTCGCCCAGGTCGACCTGTTCGGGCGCTTCGGGCGCTGGGTGCACCGGGACGTGCCGCCCAAGCCGCGCCCCCTGCCCCCGCTCGCCGCGCTCGAGGCCGACTACCTGCACGCGGATCCCGACTCTGGCGAGGTCTCCGGCGAGGTCCGCGTCCGCGTGCCCCTGCCCGAGGCGCTCCAGGCCGGCGCCTGGCCGGTGGTGAACGTGCACCTCGAGTTCGAGCATCGAACGGGCTCCTGGGAGGCCATGGGCGTGGACCCGCTCCCCGCCTCCGGACCCGCGGTGCGCTTCGTGTTCGACGGTCCGCCGCTCGAGCGCGCGGAGACGCGCTCCGCCCGGGTCCGCGCTCGCTTCGAGGACGCGGCCGGCCAGCTGGGACCCGTCGCGACCTGGACGCCGCTGGCCCTCTTCGACGCCAGGCCGCCTCCCGCTCCCGAGATCGACCCGACGCTGACCTACGGCTCGCGGCCCGACGCCCTCGGCCTGTCCCGCCTGTCCCTGTCCTGGGAGGGGCGGCCCGGCGCGTGGGGCTACCGGGTGCTGTTCGCCGACGAGACCCGCCTGGTCGCGCGCACGGCCGGCCTCGAGGTCGAGGGCCCCGACGCGGCTCGCGCCGAGCAGATCCAGGCTCACGAAGCACGCTTTCCGCGAAAACTCTTCACGCTCCTCACCGGCGAGGCCCTGCCCCGCACGGCCAGGATGCGCTTCGAGCACCAGGTCTCGGGCGCGCTGGGCACGGTCTGCTTCTTCAAGGTCCTGGAGGTGACGCCGGGCGGGGTGGAGACCCCGTGGCGGGAGGCGCGCCTGGTCGCGCGGGGGGTGCCGAACGCCCCCCGACCCACCGTGCCCCTGCTCGAGCTCGCCGCTCCGCCGAGCGTGGAGGAGCCGGTCACCCTGCGCGTGCGCATGCCCCGCGGTGGACCCCACCCGGTCGGCTTCCGCCTGCGCCGGTCCCGGCGGGAGAGCGAGGATCCGCAGCGCATGCCGATCGCCGTGAGCGGAGCCGTGCCACCGCGGCCCGACCCCGACACCCCCAGCACGTTCGAGATCGTCGACCCCGGGGGCAGCGAGGACACCGACGCCCAGCTGCTCCCCTGGCACCGCTACACCTGGCTGGTCGAGGTCCGCGCGCCGTCCTACCCGACCGAGACCATGGACCTCGGAGGGGAGCACGGACCGCTGCCGGGAGACTGGAGCCCGCCGAGCGCCCCCGTGACCGCGATCGTCGTCGGTCCGGTGCCCGAGGTGGGTGCGGTGGACCTGACCGCGACGCGCACTCCGGTGGGTGTGTGGATCCGCTGGACCCACCCCGACACCCTCGCCGGTGGCGAGCTGGGCTCGTATCAGTTCGACGTCCTGCGCAGCGCCCCCGGTGAGGCGCCGAAGCTGGTCGGCGTCATCACGCCCTTTGTCGACGGCAGCCGCCAGCGCGACCTCACCCAGGTGTTCGAGGTTCTGGACCCCGATCCGCCAAGACAGGCGTTCTACCGCGTGATCCTGCGCGACCCCCTCGGCCGGCGGGGTCCCGTCGCCACCACCGAGACCGTGTGAGGCCCCGATGAACGTCGTCCCTGATCCCGCGACCCTGGGCCTGTTCGCGCCCACCCTGGGCCCCTGGTTCGGTGCGGACATCACCCTGCCCGCACCGCCCGCCGGGGTGCTGTCCGTGCCCTTCACCGTGCCGGCCCAGACCGCGTTCTTCCCGCCTGCGCCGGCGATCATGTCGGTCTACATCAACACCGCGGCCCGCCCCCCGGCCCTGGCCCGCCTGCGCGACCCGACCGAGGCCGACCCGTTCCAGACGGGCAACGCCGTCATCCTGCTGGAGCTCCTGCCCGAGACCTGGCTGCGCATGGAGCAGCTGCTGGTCAACCTGCCCAGCTTCGCCGCCGCGCCCACGAACAACACGCCGACCCGGACGACGGTCCGCACCCTTGCCCTGGAGCTGCCCGCAGTCAGCGACGCGAACCTGGTGGCCCACCTGCCGACCGCGCCCTTCCAGACCGCCGGCACCACCGATGCGGATCTGCTGCAGCTCTTCGGCCTGACCAGCTTCACCGCCAACGCGCCCGATCCCATGTCCCGCCTGGTGCGCCCGGGAGTGGACGGCCCGCTCCGGGATCGGATCGCCACCCTGCAGCCGGGCACGAACTACGTGCTGCACGCCTTCGACGACGCCGGGCGGGCCATGGATCCGGGGGCCGTCGCTGCGTGGTGGAACGCGCTCGCGACCCTGCCCGCCGGCACGCCGCAGAACCTGTGGGCCGCGGGGATCACCGGCGGGGAACGCCGAACCTGCACCGTCGCCCCGAGCCGGATCTGCCACCTGGTGAACCCCCACGAGGGACCGGTGAGCGCCGTCGCCCGCGGGCGCCTGACCCTCACCGGCAACATGACGGTCAACGGCGCCAACAACGCGATCCTCACCGCCCCCCAGACCACCGCGACCAGCGTCACCGCACCCGGTGACCCCGCCACCGCCGAGCCCAACCCCGCCCCGGTGATGCGGGTCGGCGTGCTCCCCGAGGGCCCGTACGCCGTGACCGTCAACCTGTGGCAGGGGCGCACACCCGCCGTGCATCCCCTCCGCGACTACGTCCGTGTGGGCATGGTCTCGATCGAGAACTTCCTGGTCGGCCGCGCCCGCAACCTCGATCGCTGGCAGCGCGAGCCCAGCTCACGGACGACGGTGGGCACGACCGCCCCCGGCGTGCTGCACCGCGGGGCGGACGTCACCGCCGGCGCCATCGTGGGCCTGCCCCAGCCAGCGCTCGTGGCCGCCGAGGCCCTGGACCGCCGCTGGGGCCCCTTCGTGCCCGCCACGGCCCTGCCCCAGGCGCCCACACCAGCCCGGCCCGACATCACGGTCGAGGCGCTGGTGGGCGGCGGCGACGTGGTCTCCGGGGTCGCCACCGATCAGGACGTGCTGGTCCGCTTCTCCCTGCCCGCCGCCTACGTGGGCGCCTGGGTGCGCCTGTGGGCCCAGGGCCTGGATCTGCGGACGGGCGACCACGTCCGCCTCCCCGGCGGTGCGGCCCAGCTGGTCGCCAACAACGGCGTCGCCGAGGCGTACGTGGTGGTGCGCCTCGAGGACGGCGACCCCGCCCCGCCGTCCAAGATGGGCCTGGACCTGCAGATCCTGAACTTGAACGCCCAGAACCAGGTGGTCGAGAGCCTGTTCCGGGACCTGCGCTTCGAGCGCCCGGCACCGCTGGGCGGCGTCCCGGTGGTGATCGCCGGGAACGTGGCTTCGGACACGATCCTCTGCGAGACCGGACAGCGCGTTCCCGCCGGCTCCCCCCTGCCCCCGGCGAGCGTGCCCTCGGGAGCGCACGGGGTGTCCCTGGCGACGCCCCCCGCCCTGGTCGACACCACCCAGCTGCCGGCGGGGGTGTCCGGCCCGGTCATGGCCGGACGCGTCGGCGACACGATCGTCATCACCCCGCCGCCGTTCCGGGCCCAGCCGACCGGCGACATCGCGCTCGCCGCCGGACCCGCCTCGGTCACCGTGCGGGGCCGGGGCTTCGACCCCCTCACCGCCGGCCAGCCCCTGCCAAGCATGGCCCGCCGTGAGCTGCTCGCCGTCGATCCGGCCGCCACGACCGCGGTGATCGGCACCGGGCCTGCCCGCGCCGCCATCCACGAGACCCCCACCCACCGCCTCGGCCACCCCCAGGTCCCCGCCGCCGCCGAGCACCACGCGTCGGGCGCGACCCTGACCTCCCAGGCGGCGTGGGACGCGCTCGAGTACGCGCTGGACTTCACCAACCCCAGCTGGCTCGACCTGTGGAACGCCCGCATGGCCATGGCGGCGCGCCCCGCGGCGCTCGCGAGCCCGACCCCGTGGGCTTCGGTGCTGCGGACGACCGCGGCCTACACCGAGGCCGGCATGGCGCTGTCCGGGCTCACGACGATGGTCCAGAACGACCTGCCCATCGGCGACGACACCCAGAGCATCATCGACTTCCTCGTCGCACAGGGGATCGCCGTGCCTCCGGTCCTGACTGCGGCCCAGAACGCCGTGCGCGGGGTCGAGCGCCGCCTGGTCCGCGGAGCCCTGGGCGCGAACGAGGTCGCGGACGTGCTCACCGCCGCCGTGTCCCGCGCCGAGGACCTCGTGTGGATCGAGACGCCCGCCTTCGACGCGCTGCAGCTGCCCGGCCGATCGGACTGGTTCGCCGCCCTGGTGGCGCGCATGACCGCCAACCCCAACGTGGGCGTGGTCTTCTGCGTGCCCCGCTCCCTGGACGAGGGCGCGCCCCCGGCGCTGCAGCGGGTGCGCAACACGCTGGTCTGGACCGCGTGGCAGCAGATCGCCAACAACGCCGCCCTCTCCGGACGGGCCGCGCTGGTCAGCCCGGCGACCGGCCCGGGACGCAGCCTGCGCCTTGGGGGAGCTGCGGTCGTCGTCGACGAGGCGTGGGCGCTGGTCGGCAGCACGGCCCTGTGGCGGCGCGGCCTCACCTTCGACAGCTCCCTCGCGGTGGCGGTGTTCGACGAGAACCTCACCAACGGCCGCCCAACCGAGATCGTCAACGTGGCCCGGACCTGGATCGCCGATCGGCTCGGCCTGGCGCTCGTCGACGTGCCCCGCAGCGGCCGCGAGCTGGCCGCCCTGTGCCGCCAGCTGGAGGGCTCGGGCGGACAGGGGCGCCTGGCCGTTCCCAGCCTCGGCCCGCCCGATCCGAACGACTCCGTGCAGATCGACACCACGTTGAACTGGACCCCGGCGGACTTCTGGAACCCCGACGGCGGCCCGCAGACCACGCCCCAGCCCCTGCTGGAGGCGCTGAAGCTGGCGCTCCCGACCGCCTACGACGACCTCGAGGACGAGCTGACGCCCCAGACGTGAGTCCACCGCCCGCGAGTTGCAGCCCGTAACAGGGCTTCCCCCCTCCCCTCCTGGCGGCTACCAGGGGCCCGCCCCCCGCTCCTGGAGCCTCCATGTCCGCCCGCCACCTGTGGCTGCCCCTCGCGCTGCTCGCTGCCTGCAGCTCCCCTCCCCTGACCGCTGACGCCGAGATCGTCTGGGTCGACGCCCCCTGCGGCTCCACCCAGCTGGACGTGAACGTCACCACCCGGCCGGGCGCCCAGGTCGAGCTCACCAACCCCAGCATGAAGGACTACGTACAGAACGCCGACGCCGACGGAGAGGTCAGCTTCAGGCTGGGGCGCGACGAGGTCCACAGCGGCACCAAGGTGAACGTCACCGACAGCGGCGAGTACGCGCGCCCCTCCCTCGGCATCCCCACCGCGCTGGTCAGCGAGCACTTCGACACCGGCATGTGGTCGACCGTGTGTCGCGGCGGGATCAGCGCGGACACCAAGGCCTGCATCGTCAACGTGTACGCAGGCCGGCTGTCGGTCGTCGGCGCCGACGCCCTGAAGATCGGCGCGGTCGAGGGCGCCCCCCCGGGGGAGGGTCGGGAGTCGCTGGAGGCAGCCATCCCGCCGATGGCCGTGCTCGCCTGGGATCTCGCCCCGTTCCGCGACAAGGCCGAGTGCGCCTCGGTGAGGGTCGACGACGTGAGCGTCACCAAGAAGGGCAGGACGTACCAGGGGAGCGTGCGGCTGGGCGAGGAGGTGGCCCTTGGGACCCTCACCCAGGTCCTGTCGGACGCCATCGACGGCGAGCCCGTGAGCACACCCGCCACCGGCGACGCCGCCATCGTCTTCGCCCGCACGAAGCCCGGCGGACCGGCGTACTTCCGCAAGCTGGTCGGCGCGCCCGGTCCCGCCACCGACATCCGCACCGTCGTCGCCATGACCCCGCAGGACCACACCCTGGGCAGCTGCGGCATGTACGTCGACCCAGACAGCGGCGACAAGACCGAGATGTTCGAGAAGCGGAAGGACCTGCACGTGGCGATCCTCGACCGGGTCAGCGGCGAGGTCCGCGAAGAGACCACCATCCAGGGCAAGCGCACCGGCTGCAGCCGCATCGCGGTCACCCAGAGCCCCTGCGGCTCGGACAGCTTCCGCGCGAAGCTGCCCGAGGACAAGGCGATGGCCTGGATCGACGAGCGCGTGAAGTAGCGCCTCGATCCTCGATCAGTCCGCGGTGTGCTGCCGCGCCCAGGCCAGGATCGCCTGCTCGTCCGGCACGACGGTGACGTCGCCACCGCCCTCGTACTGCAGCTCCGAGCAGCCGCCGTACGGCCGGGGCGGAAACGTCTTGCGTGCGAGCTCGGTGCCGGCCCGATCGACGATCCGGAAGGTCATGTCGACCGAGACGGTCTTGATGTCGACGGGCTTGCCGCGCTGGTCCTGGTAGTGACAGGTGGTCAGGTAGCGGGGCTCGCCCCGGGCGACGTTCAGCACGAACCGGTCGATCTCCCCGACGGTGTCTGCGTCCTCGAACGTCCAGCCGCCGTTCCACTGCAGGGCGATCCCGTCGCCCTCGGGCATGCCCGCGGCGCTCGCCGGGAGACCGGCGATGAACGGCCCGAACAGGTCGGCGCCGCCGCTGCGGTAGGTCGCGGTCGCCGTCCAGGTCTCCCCGTCGGCGGACACCACCTCCCCCTTCGCCGTCAGCTCCTCGTGGGCCCGGATCTCCTGCCCGGACTTCACCTTGGGCGCCTTCGCGCCCCACAGTGCCGGTCGAACGTCAAGCTTCAGCTCGTCGTCGACCAGGGGCTCGCCGTTCACCTTCACGGTCGCGCCGTTCTTGGACCGCAGCTTGCCCCGCAGGTAGCCCCCGTCCACGACCCCACACTCGTTGGTGGTGAGCGAGCCGCCGGGCTTGGCATCCTCTGCCGCGATCTCGATGCGCCCGGTGCCGGAGAAGCACTCGAGCTCCAACAGCTGACGGGGCTCGACGTCGAGGTACACGGTCTCGCCCTCGAGCCCCGGCGCCTCGATGGGGATCCGGTTCGCCCCGATGTGGAAGCGCGACAGGGGCAGCACGAAGTCGTCCCCCTCCCGCACGACCTGCCCCTCGATGGTCACCTGGTCCAGGTTCGTGAGGTCGAGCTCGACGTGCACGCCGTCATCCTTCAGCTGGGCGCGCGAGAAGACGTAGGGCTTGGGAGTACTGCAGCCGGCCACGATCGCGAGGATGAGGCCGACAGTCACGGTACGCATGGGTTCTCCTGAGTGCTCACGCGGGGTACCGCCCTGGCGAGACGGTGACCACCGCGCACGCAGCCTTGGGACACCGCGCTACGGAGAGACGATGAACTGCCCGCCCGCGTACCAGTTGTAGGACCCGTTGCCGCTGCACACGGTGTCCAGGGCCTGGATCCGCAGGGTGTAGCGCTGCTGGTTCGTGCCCGCGCCCGCCACCGGGGGGAAGGTGATGGTGTCGGAGAACGCGATGTTGGCCCGCGTGCCCCCGGTGAACGAGTAGGTGCCGACCTCGGTGCCGTTGATCCGGATGGAGAAGTCGCGCTCGTCGTCCTCGCAGCCCGCCCGGGTGCCGTCGTACATGACGAAGGCGTAGGTGAGCGCGCCGATCTCGTCGAAGCCGACCTGCTCGTAGATCTGCTCGACGTAGGAGCCCTCCTGGTAGATCACGCCCGAGCCGCCGTAGCCGAGCGGCAGGGTCTCGGAGGTGGTGTACAGGGTCGAGCTGGCGGTCGGGAAGCTGATGTGGCCGTGCCCGACGTTGCCGTCCTCGCCGTTGCAGACGTAGTCCGTCGCCGTGATCTCCGGATCATCGAGGGTGCCGTTGCCGTTGTCGTCGGGTCCGCTGTGCACGGCGATGCCGCCGGCGACGCAGTTGACGCCCGCGGGCTCGGCGTCGGTCCGGATCAACCAGGAGATGCCATCGTCCCCGTCGGTGCCGTTGGTCCCGTTCGTTCCGTTGGTGCCGTCGGTGCCGTCCTCCCCGTTGGCGATGGTGGCGGACGTGCCGTCAGGGCAGGACAGCGTGGCTGTGCCATCGCCGTTGTCAGCCACGGTGCAGGGCTCGGGAGTACAGGCCGCGGCCAGGGTCAAGGCGGACAGTGCGAGAAGTCGGTGCATGTTCCCTCCTGGCCGGAGGCTACCCCCCCACCGACCGACCGCCCACCCTGCTAGGATGCGCTACCCGTCGCGATTCCTCCGCGACTCCGAGGTGCCCATGCGAAGCCGCCGTCGCCGCGGTCCTCCCGATGGGGGACCCCAGCCCGCGAGCCCGTCCCAAAAGCCCGCATCCATCGCCCAGCCTCGCGGAAACGCCGCGGCGCCGGTCGAGGGTGTGGCCGGCGCCGAGCAGGAGTCCGGCTCCATGCTGGACTCGGTCAGCGACTGGCTCGGCCGCCGCTGGGAGGACGTGTCCGATCTCGGAACCGCGGCGTCCGTCGCCTGGGATGCGCGCACCCTGCTCCGCGAGGAGGACGGGCAGCGCCGGGCCACGGTCAACGCCAAGGACGCCAGCGAGGCCCTGCAGAACTACGGCGGCCAGGTGGGGCTGAACGAGGGCGGACGGCAGATGCTCTCGGGCGTGGCGTTCGCCGACGACGAGCAGGCACTGGACATCCTCGTCGACCACAACACCGAGTCCGCCGCCATCGCCGCCGAGGATCTGCAGCTCGCGAGCGTCGAGCAGGGCAACTTCCGCGTCGGCGCCACCCGGCTCACCGGCATGTCCGCGGGGGGCAACTTCCTGTCTGACGGCGACAAGGTCGAGATCTTCGCCAAGGCCGACTCGGTCGACGCGAGCGAGCTGCACCTGCAGACCCCGGCGGGTCCGGTGACCGCGGGCCGGCTCGAGCTCTCGGGCTTCCTGACCGAGGCGAGCTACGCCCGCGACAAACAGGCGTTGGACGCGGGATCTGCCACGACCGGACGCTTCCGGGTCGACTCGGCCACGGTGAGCGATGTCGACCTGATGGGCGTCGGCGCCGAGAGCTTCTCCGCCGATGCGCTGTCCGGCCAGATCGACGTGGACGGCGCCACCGCCGGGCTCGACGCGAAGTCCATGTCCGCGAGCGGGGTGAGCTCCGATCTGCTCGGCGGCACCCGGGTCGAAGACGCCAGCCTCACCGGTCTGTCGATGCGCTCGGAGTTCGCCGACCCCGACGCGATGATCGGCGAGGTCCGCGCCGAGGCCGCCGAGCTCGCCCAGGTCCTCACCCCCCACGGCACCGTCGCCAAGGTCAGCGGCGCTGGCCTGAGCCTGCGCCAGGGCCCGGACGGCCTCGACGCGGAGGCGACCCGGGTCGGACTCATCGGCTCCAAGGCGGGCGATCTGTCCGCCGCCGGCCTGGCCATCGACGAGGGCAAGGTGCACAGCGACGCCAGCGGCACCACCGCCACCGCGGGCCACGTGCGCGCCGACGAGGCCCACCTGGGCGCCCACGACGTGAAGCTGGCCCAGCTCTCCGGCTTCCAGCTCGACCACGACCAGGACGGCACCCGGGGCAAGATGGTGCGCGGTCGCCTCCGAGGGGTGCACGTCGACGGGGGCAGCGCCGGGCAGGCGGACATCGGCGAGGTCGACACCTGGGGTGGGCGCTTCGCCGCGAGCGAGGACGGCGTGCAGGCGTCCGCGGACCGCGCGTCGGTGAGCGACACCCGCTTCCGGGTCGACCCCAGCCAGGCCGGCGACGCGGGAGAAGGGCGCTTTGACCTGGCTCGTTCCATCCAGAGCGGCAGTCGCCTGGTAGACGACGTGGACGCGAAGCTCTCGGCCGACCTCAACCCCGGACGCTACGGCCCGGCCACCGTGCGCAAGGACACCCGCGTCGGCGCCAACCTGTACGTGCGCGACGGGCAGGTGGCCCCGGGGAGCCGGGTCGACTTCAGCCGCGACCTGCAGACGCCCTTCGCCACCGACGTGGGCGGCGCCTCGGTCGGCCGCAACGGCAAGCTCGAGGTCGACGTGGGCGTGCCCGTCCTGGGGCCGCTCTTCGGCCTCGAGGTGGGCGTGAACGCGACCGAGAAGGTCAACGAGGCCCTCGGACGCACCGGCAACCGGGTGCCTGGCGTGGCCGAGCTCGGCGACTGGGCGGCGAGCCAGGTGCGCGGCGGGGGCGGCGGGGGCGGCGGGGGCGGCGGGGGCGGCGGGCCCTCCCCCATCGATCTCGACAGCGTGCGCACCAGCGCCAACGTGCGCATGGGCGGCGGCGAGCTGGACACCGGCGTCGCCCAGGCCGACCTCGCCCCAGGCAACCTGGCCTCGGTGCAGACCCAGGGACTCGAGCAGGTGGTCGCACAGTTCTCCAGGTTCCTGGCGAACAGTCTCACGGTCGACCTCGGAGGCGCGAGCGGCAGCACCGCAGAGGCCTCCGCGACCGACGCCCGGATCGCCATCGGCGAGGCCGGCGACGGCATCATGACCGGCACGGTCGGCAAGGTCGACGTGAAGGACGTCAAGGTCCAGGGCTGAGGCGGAGGATCAGGGGTCTCCTCGGCCCAGCTCGCCGAGCGCGATCTCGGCGACGGTGTACGCGTCCGTGATGACGACGATCTCGTCCCGGCCGGTGAAGCAGGCGGTGCCGTACTTGGCCATGCCCAACACCGGCAGGTGGCCTCGAGCCACGATGGCGCGCAGCTGGTACGGATCCTCGCTCGCCCGGTGCACGTCCCGCACGGTGATCCGCCCGCCGTCCGCTTCCACGAGCACCCGCCCGTCGTCGCGCACGACCGCGCGGGTGGACTCCGAGATCCGCTCCTGGCCTCCGTCAGCAAGGCGGAACAGCCCGTGGGACGGGTAGCAGAACCCACTGACGAACACGGTGCCGTCCTCCAGCACCTGCACGGACGTCACCGACTTGAAATCGGCGGGCAAGCACTCTTCTGACCCGCTGTCGCGGTCGATGCGGCGCATGCCGGCGTCGGTGGCGATGGCGACGAAGCGTCCGTCCGCGCTGATCGCCGCGGCGGGCTCGACGGGTCCGTAGTCACCGGTCATCGCCGTCGTCTCCCACGCGTCGATCACCTCACCGCCGGGCCCGAACAGGCACGCGCCGGGGCCGCCCGGTCCGAGCAGATGCCCGTCCCTCGTCGACGACGCCCCTCGGACGCAGGAGCCACCGGGGACGCGGGAGATCTGCCGGAAGCGGACGGTGTCGTCGGCGCACTCGGCCAGGAGCACGCTCCGGTGCTCGACCAGCACGCCGTCCACCTTCGACGCCTCGGGCAGCACCAGCCAGACCGCACCGTCGGGGCCGCGGACCGCCCGGGGCGAGGAGCCGCTGAACGCGGGCAGCGGCACCCGGAGCGTCTCGGTCGTGCCCGGTGTGATGCGGTGCACCGTGTGCTCGACGTCGCCGACCCAGACGGTACCGTCGGTCGCCACCGCGTGGGTGAGCCCGCCGTAGTAGCCGTCGGTCTGCATGCGAGCCATCCAGCGCACCGGGCCCTCCTGGGGCGCGCGGAGCACGTAGCCCTCGCTGTTGAGGAGGAACCGGAGCGCGGCATCGTGCGCCTGCCCCGGATTGCCCTTCTTGAACGTCTTCTTTCGCGCCTTGCCATCTGCGCTGGTGTGCTGCACCACAAAGGCGGGCTGCCCCTCCTTGCGCGCCATCGTGGCGGTTCGTGCCGGGTCATCGCGGTGGGTGAAGATCATGGTGCTCCCGTGACGTCCGGCGGGCCTGCCGGGCTCGGCGTTGGCCGGCGCGCTAGCCTGGCCCCATGTCCAGCACCTGGGACCCCGATCTCACACTACCGCTGGCCGAGCCCGTCGAGGCCGCGGATGCCCTGGTCGCCCACCGCTACGAGATCGGCGAGCTGGTCGGGCGCGGCGGCTCCGGGCAGGTCCACCGGGCGTACGATCGCCGGACCCAGCGCCACGTCGCCATCAAGTTCGTCGTGCGACTCGGCGCCGCCGCCGAGCGCCAGGTCCGCCGCGAGCTGACCGCCCTGCGCCTGCTCGATCTGCCCGGCGTCGTGCCCCTTCTCGACAGCGGCCGCGACCGGGACCAGGTCTTCCTGGTCATGCCCCTGCTCGGCGGCGGGGCCTTCGATGCCCTGGCCAGCCCGGCCGGCTTCTCCGCGTGGAGGGAGGAGGCCCTGGCCGTGCTCGAGACCCTGGCTGGGGTGCACTTCGCCGGGGTCGTGCACCGCGACCTCAAGCCCAACAACATCCTGCTCGGCGAGGCCGGGCGGCCGTTCATCACCGACTTCGGCCTGGCGGTCGGCGCCAGCGTCGATCGGTCCACCAGCGGGATCATCGAGGGCACGCCCCGCTACATGGCCCCCGAGCAGCGCGCCGGCGAGCCGGGGGACGAGCGCAGCGATCTCTTCGCACTGGGCGTCATGTTCGACGAGGTGCTCGGCGAGGCCCCCGCCCCGGCCCACGTCCGCGACCTGTTCGCCGCCATGCGCGCCGCCGATCCTGGCGATCGCCCCCAGAGCGTGCTCGAGGTCCTCGACGCCCTCGGCGGCGCGCCCGACGCCCTGCTGGTCGGCCGGGCCGCGGCCCTCCCCGATCCCGCGAAGCTCCGCGATCTCCGCACGCTCTTCGCCGAGGGCCCCCACACCTTCCAGCACATCGCCACGGACGCGGCGGCGCTGCTCCACAGGCGCACCTCCGGTCGCCGCGATGCCGTCACCGCCGAGATCGCACGCTGGGTCCGCACCGGCCACTGCCACTGGCGCGGGGACGTGCTGCACCTGACCCGCCCCGCCCTCGACCACCTGCTCCGGGAGGCCAGCGGCGCGCGCTCGGACCTCGCCGCCGCCACCCGGGCCGGGGCCCCCGACGCCCGCGACGCCGTGCTGGACCACGCCCGGGACCTGCACCAGCGCGGCGCGTCCGGACTCGCCCTCGCGGTCGCCTCCCTCATCGCCGCGACCGGCGAGGATGCCGTCAGCGACACCCTGGTCGACATCGCGCTCTCCCTGCAGCAGCCCGACCACCTCGACCACGCCCGCTACCTGGCCCAGCGCTTCGCCTGGCCCCGAGCCCACGCCCTGCTGGCCGCCGCCCACGAGGGTCTGTTCGTCGACGCTGGGCGCGGCCTCGAGACCCTGGCCGAGCTGTCCGGGCTGCCGCCTGTCCTCGAGGGCTGGCGGATCAGCCTCGCGGTGTACCTCGCGGTCCGCCTGGGTGGAGACTCCGTACAGGACTGGCTGCACCGCGCCGACGCGTGGGCCGCCGACGATCCCGCGCGCCTCGGTCGGGTGTACGGCCTGCGCGCCCGCCTCGCCTACGCCCGCGGGGACTACGCCGACGCGCTCGCGCTCGAACAACGCGGCCTCGACGCTGCGACGACCCCGTTCCAGCGCCTCGCCCGGGCCACCAACGCCGCGTCCGCGGCCCTTGGCGTGCCCGACCTCGACGTCGCCGAGACCCTCGCCACCGAGGCGCTGAACCTCGCCCGCGAGCTCCGTCACGCCCCCGGCGAGGCCCGCGCGACCTGGCTCCTGCGGTCCATCCTGACCCGTCGCCGCGACCCGACCCCCGCCGATCCCGCACTCGTCGAGGCCGCCGCCGAGGTGAGCCCCGGGATCGCCGCCCAGCTGGCCCTGGTCGAGGCTGCCCGCGCCTGGCGCCAGGGCGACCGGGCCGTCGGCCGCGCCCTGGCCTCACGCTCCGAAGCCGGCTTCGAAGCGGCCTCCTTCGCCGACGGGCTCGCGCTCGCCCGGGCGCTCGGCATGGCCTGCGGGGCCCCCCGGAGCGCCCTCGACCTGTCCCGCTGCAAGCCCCTC
>CALATR010000152.1 GCA_937891875.1 uncultured Pseudomonadota bacterium
GCGGCCGCGGTGGCGAACTCGGTCGCGTCGTCCTCTGTGTCCCAGGTGGTGCGCCACACGAGACTTCCCGCGCCGTTGTCGTCTTCGTACGTCCAGTATCGGTCGCCGTCCCAGCCGTCGCCGAGGCGCTCGGGGCCCAGGTCGGGGGTGTGCTCCTGGAAGAACAGGCGCACGCCGAACTCGCCCATGGTGTCGGCACCGAGCAGCTCGCTGCCGCGCACCCAGCCCTCGCCCTCGGCGTCGAAGTGCATCGGCCAGTCGCCGTCCGGAGCGTAGCGCTCGGGGTGGAGGATCTGCTCGGTCGACATCGGGGGGCTCGCGAACGCGGCGTCGACCGCCTTCCAGCCCCCACCCTTCACCTTGACCGCCTGCGCGAAGACCATGCCGTCGATGTAGGGGAAGATCAGCGACTCTCGCAGGATGGCCGGCGCGTCGCCCAGCTGGCCGCCCGGGGTGCTGGACACGCCGCCCGCCGCCCGCATGAACCCCGCGAGCTGGTCGAGGCGGATCTTGTCCGGATCGGCCCCGGCGGGCATGACCTTGTAGAGCATGGCGTAGCTGGCGTCGCCCTCGACCAGGCACTGCACCGCGGTGGCGACGTCGCTGTTGCCGAGCTCGCGGTGGGACAGGCCCCACAGGTCGAAGTGCTGGTCCTGCAGGCCGTGCACCAGCTCGTGGGCGATGACCATGTCCTGCATCATCTGCTTCTGAACGTCGTTCTGGGCGCCCAGGTCCCGGCGCACCAGCACGAGACGCTGCTCCTCGACGTCGAAGTAGCCGCCGACCGCGTCCTCGAGCACGGAGACGTAGACCTCCTGGAGGTCGAAGTCCGGGCCGACGAAGCCGAAGACCTGCCAGGTGACGGTGATCGCGTGCATGTCCTCGGGGGGGACCTGCTCCGCCATCTCCTCCGCCATCCGCTCGCGCATGGTGGCGGGATCCTCGACCATCACCGGCACGCTGCGCAGCGAGGGCAGGCCCCGCAGCTCGGAGACCGACTCCTGGATCTCGGCGACCCGGCGCTGGGTCTCGGCCTGATCGGTGAAGACCTCCTCCCCGGCGAGGGCGGAGGTCGACAGGCAGGCCAGTGCGAGCACCGCACCAGCAGTGAAGACGCGGCGCATCATGCGGTCCCCGGGCTGAACATGTCGAACATGTAGTCAGCCAGGGAGCCGCGTCGAGGGGGGGGCCTACTGCTCGGTGATCTGCGAGAGCACCGAGGTCGGGCTCGAGCCGTTCACGAACGCCAGCGTGCAGTTGCGGGTGGGCACGTCGGACACGATGAAGGTGCCGGTGCCGTCCGGGTTCGCCTCGGTGGTGATGTTGCGGAGGAACACGTCCGCGGGCAGGACGATCTCGTCCTCGGTCGCGACGAAGTCCCAGATGATGTCGCCCTCGTCGCAGGTGGGGTTGAGGATGAACACATCGCTGCCGGGGCCGCCGTACATCTGGTCCTCGCCCTCGCCACCGTCGAGGGTGTCATCGCCGGGACCGCCGTAGAGCACGTCCACGCCGCCGTTGCCGTTCAGGACGTCATCGTCGATGCCGCCGTCGAGGGTGTCGTCCCCGTCGCCGCCGTTCATGTCGTCGGAGCCGGCGCCACCGTAGAGGTCGTCGTTGTCGTTGGCGCCACGGATGGTGTCGTTGCCGTCACCGCCGTAGATCTCGTCGTCCCCGTTGGCGCCACCGAGGGTGTCGGGACCCTGCTGGCCGTAGATGCGGTCGTTGCCATCGTCGCCAACGATGTTGTCGCTGCCGATGCCGCCAAAGAGGTCGTCGTCACCGGGGCCGCCGTTGATCTCGTCCGGGCCCAGCTGGCCGTAGATCTCGTCGTCGCCCGCGTTGCCGTTGATGGTGTCCGCGCCGTCGCCCGCGAAGATGGTGTCCGCGGTGGGCTCGCCGTCGACGACGTTGTCCTCCGACCAGTCGATCTCCGGGTTGTCGGTGTCGTCTCCCGTGTCGCACTGCTGGGGCGTGGTCCCGCCATCGCACGAGGCGATGCCGAACAGGGCGAGCAGGGCGAGCGGGGCCGCGACGGCGGTGAGCTGCGCGATGCGCTTCATGGCGTCTCCAGAGGGGGGTCGAATGAGTCGTCGCGCATGTTAGCCGCTCGGGACGCGATTGGCGCGTGCCGTGACGAGAGGAGCCCCACCCCATGCGCATCGCGCTCGCCGCCAACGGCCGCATGGGGCTCGGACTGCTCCGTGCGCTGCAGGACTCCCGCCACGAGGTGGTGGTACTGGTCCGCGACGGGCGCACGCTCAAGGGGGCGTGGCGCTGGCTCGACCACGCAGGCGGCATGCTCGGTGGGCCGTGGACCGTGGAAGGGCGCGCATTCTCCAGCGGAGTACCCAACGTCTGGCTCGCCCGGCAGGACCAGCGCGAGGTCAACCGGCTGGCTGGCTATCGTCCGGATCTGCTCCTCGTGGGCAACTTCGGGCTCATCCTCAAGGCGCCCGTGCTGGACGTGCCCGCGGTCGGCACGGTCAACACCCACTGGTCGCTGTTGCCCCACCACCGCGGCCCGAACCCCAGCACGTCGGTCCTGCTGCACGGTGAGGTCGAGACCGGCCTGACCTTCCACGTGGTCGACACCCGCATCGACGCCGGCGACATCCTCGACCAGGTCGCCTTTCCGATCGGCCCGGACGACACCGCCACCTCGCTCTACGTCCGCGCCTGCGAGGAGGCGGAGCGCCGCGTGGTGGAGCTGGTCGATCGTATCGAGCAGGACGGCCTCGTCGGCCAGGTACAGGACCTCCGCGCCGGCAGCTACCACAAGCGGGTCACCCCCGAGGGCGCGGTCCTCGACTTCAGCCAGCCCTGCGAGGTCCTCGACCGCAAGGTCCGCGCCCTGACGAGCCCCATGGCCCGCTTCACCCACCGCGGCCGCACGGTCTACGTCAGCGCCGCCCGCCCGGTGAAGGCCGTCGACGACGCCCCCGGCACCATCATCGCCACCCGCCCGGCGCCGATCATCGCCTGTGGGGAGGGGGGACTCGCGATCACGGCGGCGTGGACGGTGATGCCGCCAGGGCCGTGGCCGGGGGTGATCGGGGGGCCGAAGGTGGGGGAGAGGGTGTAGGGAAGTCGCGTTGCTTCGCGCAGGGGAGTGGCTGGGCGGTCCTGCCGCAGCGAGAAGTCGCGTTGCTGCGAGCAGGGGAGTGGAGGGTCGGTCGTCTGGCCAGCGTCGCGTTGCTGCGGGCGAGGGAGGCGTGGGTCCGGTCTCCAGTCTCCAGTCTCCAGCTTCGGCCGGCCGGAGAGCGGTCGCGGCGCAGGAAGGCGGCTGCAATCCCATCATCTCTGGAATTCCAGGGGGTGCTCGTACGCGGTGGCTTCGGTCTGGGGAGAGCACCGTGCCGTGCGGGGTGGATCCACTGCCGTAGGACTGGAGACTGGAGACTGGAGA
>CALATR010000153.1 GCA_937891875.1 uncultured Pseudomonadota bacterium
TCGAGATCGTCCGCACCCTCGACCAGCTGGGCGTCGCCAGCTCGGACCTGGCCCTGCCCGGCGCCGGAGAGCGCGCGACCGAGGACTGTGAGCGCATCGTCGAGATGATCCGAGACGAGGGCCTGTCCATCCGCCCCGCCGCCGCCGGTCGCACCCACCCCAACGACATCCGCCCCATCTGCGAGATCACCCAGCGGACCGGCGTTCCCGTCGAGGCGATGATGTTCCTGGGCACCTCGCCCATCCGCATCTACGCGGAAGGCTGGACCGAGGAGAAGCTCGAGACGCTGACCCGCCAGGCCGTGAAGATGGCGGTGCAAGGCGGACTCCCGGCCAGCTTCGTCACCGAGGACACCGTCCGCTCCCAGCCCACGACCCTGCGCCGCCTGTTCACGGCCGCGGTCGAGGAGGGCGCCGATCGCATCGTGCTGTGCGACACCGTCGGCCACGCCACCCCCAACGGGGTCTTCAACCTCATCCGCTGGACCCACGACCTGCTGGTCGGCCTCGGCGTGCGCGACCGGGTCCGCGTGGACTGGCACGGACACAGCGATCGCGGCCTGTCGCTCGTGAACACCGTCTACGCCATCGAGGCCGGCGCCGATCGCGTGCACGGCACCATCCTCGGCGTGGGCGAGCGGGTCGGCAACACGCCGCTGGACCTGCTGCTGGTCAACCTCAAGCTCCTCGACGCCTGGGACGGCGATCTCTCCGCCCTCGGCCCGCTGTGCGACCTGGTCAGCCGCGCCACCGAGGTGCCGATCCCGGTCAACTACCCGGTCTTCGGCGCGGACGCGTTCCGCACCGGCACCGGCGTGCACGCCGCCGCGGTCATCAAGGCCCAGCGCAAGGGCGACCACTGGCTCGCCGACCGCATCTACTCCGGCGTGCCCGCGGCCTGGTTCGGTCGCCAGCAGGAGATCGAGATCGGCCACCAGTCGGGGCTGTCCAACGTGCGCTTCTGGCTGCAGCAGCGGGGTCTGCCCGAGGATGAAGACGTCGTGAACGCCATCTTCGAGCAGGCGAAGAGCGGCAGCGAGCTCCTGTCCAACGACGAGGTCCTGGCCATCGTGCAGCGGGTCCGGCCCGAGGGTGCCCACGCGTGACCCGCCGGCCCCCTCGCGTGTTCTCGCGGAGGACGGCTGCCGAGGCGGCTCTCCTCGCGAGGCGGTTCGCGAGCCGGGGCATCCCTCTGGACGCAGCAGACATCCGGCACACCCTCGCTGAAGGTGCCGAGGCCCTCTGGTACCACCGCACCGAAGGGGCGGTGATCCTCGCGCCGTACCGCAGCCGCACCCATCCCGGCGGCCCGCTCGACGGTCCCCGCGGCATGCTCGCGCTGATCGCCATGGGCAACATCCGCGTCGACGAGACCGACGCGCTGTCGGAGGAGATGCACTTCGCCCACCGCCGGCCCGAGTCGCGCCTGCTGTCCGAGCGCGAGTCCGAGCACGCCCTGCTCCACTACGTCGACGCCCTGGTGCACGAGCGCGACCCGGCCGACTACTTCGCCCGCTGGAACACCGCCGACAACGGCGAGTTCGTCGCCGGGCAGAACCTGTTCGATCTGCTGCGGCGGGTCGTCTGGGCCCACGTGCAGGAGCTGGTCGGCATCGTCGCCGCCCTGGACGCCGAGCACGGCCACCGGACCGCCTACGTCATCCCGCCCCTGCCCCTGTCGCGGCGGGTCTCGGCGCCGGTCGGCCGGGCTGCGGCCATGCTCTGGGGCGACCTGCTCGAGCGCGCCTTCTTCGACCAGAACCGCATGGTGTCGACCGAGCGCTTGCGCATCACGGCAGGCAGTCACAACCTGGACTTTCCGCTGATCGTCCACCCGCTGGCCGCCGGTGGCCTGGCCGTGCGCGCCCTCGCCCGCACCGCCGACACCCTGGTGCCCGAGGAGGACGGCGAGGTGCAGGTCTTCGAGCACGGCATCATCCCCCGCGACCCCGACCCGCGCACCCTGCGCCCCGACGCCCTGGCCGGACTGGTCTGGCACGACGACGGCGACGTGCCCCTGTTCATGGCCGATCCCGAAGAAGACGAGATCATCTCCCTGCAGCAGGCGATCTCCCTGGTCGAGCAGCTCACCCCGGGCCTGCCCGCCCCCCGCCGCGAGCGCACCCCGACCCCGGGCCCGACCAGCCTGCACGACGCCGTCACGGTGCTTCGGGACGGCCCCCCGTCGGACGCTCCGGTCCGCCACGCCGAGCGCAGCCGCAGCACCACGCGCAGCCCCGGCGAGATCGAGATCCCCCACGATCTCGGCGGGCGCGAGCGCAAGAGCCCCGGGCTGCTCCAGCGGCTCGCGTGGTGGCGCAAACGGCGGGAGTAGCGCCCGCTTCGGTGTTACGCGCCGCCCCCCACCCATCCGGAGGTCCTCGTGAACGGAGGCGCACACGTCGCCCGGGTCCTGCAGCGCCACGGCGTGCAGCAGCTCTTCACCCTGTGCGGCGGGCACATCTCGCCCATCCTGACCGAGGCGCGCAAGGTCGGCGTGCAGGTGGTGGACGTCCGCGACGAGGGTCACGCTGTCTTCGCCGCCGACGCGGTCGCCCGCATGACCGGCACCATCGGCGTGGCCGCGGTCACCGCCGGTCCGGGCGTCACCAACACCCTCACCGCCCTGCAGAACGCCGCGATGGCCGAGACGCCGCTGCTCCTGCTCGGCGGCGCCGCGGCCACCGTGCTCCGGGGCAAGGGCTCGCTCCAGGACATCGACCAGCTCCCGCTCGTCTCGCCCATGTGCAAGGACGCGGTGCGGATCACCCAGGTCCGGGACATCGGTCCGACGCTCGAGCGCCTGGTGAGGCTCGCCCAGGAAGGCGTGCGCGGCCCCGTCTACGCCGAGCTCCCGGTCGACGTGCTCTACCCCGAGGCCATCGTGCGCGAGTGGTACGAGAAGGAGGCGGGCGGCGGCAAGGGCCTCGCCGGCAAGGCGGTCTCGCTCTACCTCAAGCAGCACCTCTACCGGCAGTTCCGGGACAACAACCGCGTGCACGACGTGCCCGTCCCCCTCATCGACGCCATGGAGCCCCGCGCCAGCGAGGTCAGCACCATCGCAAAGCGCCTGATGAAGGCCGAGAAGCCCGTGCTGGTCCTGGGCAGCCAGGCGGTCGGGCTGCCCAAGGAGGCCGCGGACGTCGCCCTCGCCGTCGAGCGCATGGGCATCCCGGTCTTCATGGGCGGCATGTCGCGCGGGCTCCTGGGCAAGGGCCACCGCCTGCAGCTGCGCCACAAGCGCAGCAAGGCGCTCCGTGAGGCCGACTGTGTCGTGGTGGCGGGCTTCCCGCTCGACTTCCGCATGGGCTACGGCATGAAGATCAACCGCAAGGCCGAGCTGGTGGTGATCAACCGCGACCCCAGCTGGCTGCGCCGCAACCGCCGGCCGACCCAGGCCGTGCACGCAGACCCCGGGCGCACCCTGCAGGCCCTGGCCCAGGAAGTGAGCCCCAAGCCGTCCTGGGAGGGCTGGCTCGACACCCTGCGCGAGCGCGATGATGCCCGCGACGCCGAGATCGTCGAGGAGGCCAAGGGCGGCGACTACGTCAACCCCCTGCACCTGGCCCAGGAGATCGAGGCGCGCCTCTCCGACGACAGCGTGCTGGTCGTAGACGGCGGAGACTTCGTCGCCAGCTGCTCCTACGTCGTGAGCCCGCGCTCGCCCCTGTCCTGGCTCGACCCGGGCGTCTTCGGAACCCTCGGCGTTGGAGGCGGCTTTGCGCTCGGCGCGGCCTGCGTGCGACCGGGGGCCGAGGTGTGGCTGCTGTGGGGCGACGGCGCCAGCGCGTTCTCGCTGTCGGAGATCGACACCTTCGTGCGCCTCGGCCTCAAGGTGATCGCGGTCGTCGGCACCGACGGGGCGTGGGGCCAGATCGCCCGCGACCAGGTGAAGATCCTCGACGACGACGTCGGCACCGTACTCCGCCGCACCGACTACCAGACCGTGTGCGAGGGCTACGGCGGCCGCGGCTTCCTGCTCACCGACCGCGCGCAGGTCGGCCCGACCCTGGACGCGGCCCGCGAGGCGGCCAAGGACGGCCCGGTGCTGGTCAACGCGTGGCTCGGGAAGTCGGACTTCCGGGAAGGCTCGCTCTCGATGTAGCCGGCCCCCCGGGAGGCCTCGTTCTCCCTGGACACCGGGCTATCGCCAGATACCCGGGAACCATGCACATCCTCGTCACTGGCGCCACCGGCTACGTCGGCGGCCGACTCGTCCCCCGCCTCCTGAAGCGCGGCCACCAGGTCCGCATCCTCGTCCGCGACCGCACCCGGGTCCTGGACCGCCCCTGGGCCGAGGACGTCGAGATCATCGAGGGCGACGTGCTGGACGCGGACACCCTGCCGCCGGCGGTGCAGGGCGTCGAGGTCGCGTACTACCTGATCCACTCGATGTACGCCGGGGAGGACTACGCCGAGCGCGATCGGCAGGCCGCGGACATCTTCGGGCGGGCCGCCGCCGAGGCCGGCGTGCAGCGGGTCGTCTACCTGGGGGCCATCGAGCCCGAGGGCGACAGCAGCGAGCACCTGCACAGCCGCCTCGAGACCGGCGCCGGGCTCGCCGAGCACGTGCCCGTCCTGGAGGTGCGCGCCGGACCCGTCATCGGCTCGGGCTCCGCCAGCTTCGAGATGTGCCGCTACCTGACCGAGCGCCTGCCCGTCATGGTCACCCCCCGCTGGATCGACGTGCCGGTGCGCCCGGTCGCCATCCGCACCGTGCTCCACACCCTCGTCGCCGCCCTGGACGTCGACGCCACCGGCCCGGTCGACATCGGCGCCGAGCCGACCACCTTCCGCGACATGATGAGGATCTACGCCGAGGTTCGCGGCCTGCGCAAGCGCCTCATCCTGCCGACGCCCCTGCTCGCGCCCGGGCTCGCCGCCCGCTGGGTGGGGCTGGTGACCCCGATCACGAACGACCTGGCCGTGCCGCTGGTCAAGGGCATGACCGCCCCGGTGGTCGGCGACACCACCCGCGCCGGCGAGCTCTTCCCCGAGGTCGAGCCCATCTCCTACCGGCGCGCCGTCGAGTTGGCTCTGGACCGGCTCATGGAGCACCGGGTCGAGACCCGCTGGAGCGGCGCCCTGCCCCGCGGCGTGCCCTACACGCTCTCCGACCGGGAGGGCCTCATCCGCGAGCAGCACGTGCGCGAGCTGCCGGTGAGCCCCGACGTCGCCTTCGAAGCCGTGCTCGGCCTGGGCGGTGAGAACGGCTGGGGCGCGTGGGACTGGGCCTGGCGGCTGCGCGGGCGCATGGACCAGTGGGTCGGCGGTCCGGGCACCCGCCGCGGCCGGCGCGATCCGGACCAGCTCCTCGCGGGCGAGGTCCTCGACTTCTGGAGGGTCGAGGCCATCGATCCGCCGAACCACCTCCTGCTCCGCGCCGAGATGCGCGTCCCGGGCAAGGCCTGGCTCGAGTTCGTCGTCGAGCCCTGGTCCACCGGCTCCCGGGTCGTGCAGACGGCGCTGTACCAGCCCCGCGGCCTGCGCGGCCTCGCCTACTGGTGGGCGATGTACCCGATGCACCTCTTCGTGTTCGCCTCGCTCCTGGACGCGATCGAGGCGCGGGCGGTCGGACGGGTGGACGCGAGCGCTCCGGGCCGGGTCGAGGCCGTCACTCCGTGAGCAGCCGTCCTGCGCCGGGTGACCGGTGGCCGGGCTAGGATCGAGGACGGAGGCTTCCCATGCCCACCGAGATCCCGCTGTCCGACGGCACCACGCTCCAGGCCGAGCTCTTCCTGCCCGAGGCCCCGGGGCCCGCGGGCGCCGTGCTGGTCGTGCCGTCGATCTTCGGCTCCGATCGCGGAACCCTGACGTTTGCCCGCCGGATCGCCGAGGCCGGCCACCCGGTCCTGGTGCCGACCCTCTTCCAGCGCACCGACCCCGGACCCGCCGGCTTCGATCCCGATGGCGTCTCCCGCGCCCGCGCCCGCATGCGCACCTACGATCGCGAGCAGGGACTGTCCGACCTGACCGCGGCCGCCGCCTTCCTGCGCGCCCGTCCCGAGGTCAACGGCATCGTCGCCCACGGCATCTGCTTCGGCGGCCACCTGGCGGCGATCCTCGGCCAGCGCGGGGTCGTCGACTCCGTGCACACCGTGCACGGCAGCGGCATCGAGCGGGTCGCGCCCAAGGCTCCCCTGCCCTGCCCGCTCACGTTCCACACCGGCTCGGCGGACAGCACGATCCCCCCCGAGGCCATCGAGGCGATCTCCGCGGCGTGGCCCCACGCCGAGATCACCATGCACGACGGCGCCCACCACGGCTTCGCCCACCCGGGCAGCCCGGCCTTCGTGTCGTTCGCCTACGAGGCTTCGGTGCAGACCCTGCTGCGGGACGCGGGCAGGCTCACCGACGGGTGATCCGCATCGGAAGTCCATTTCCAACCCGTAGCGTCACGCTCGCGTCCAGCTCCAGCTGGTGGCCGGGACGCAGGTGGAGCTGGAAGCGGCGGGCGAGCACGGCCAGCACCAGGCGCGCCTCGAGCAGGGCGAAGTGCTCGCCGATGCACTTGCGCTGACCCACGCTGAAGGGGTGGAAGGCCAGGCGGGGGCGGCTGCCGGCGCGCTCGGGACGCCAGCGATCGGGGTCGAAGACGTCGGGGTCGCGCCAGTAGTCGGGGTGGCGGTGCATCACCCAGGGCGAGATGAAGACCATCGTGCCGGCCGGCACGGCGATGCCCTCGATCTCGTCGTCCACGACGGCCCGGCGCGCGTTCGTCCACGCCGGCGGGTACAGGCGCAGGGCCTCGTTGATGACGTAGCCGACCTGGTCGAGCGCGCGGAAGTCGGCGCCCTCGGGGTCCCTGTCGCCGAGCACGCCGTCGATGTGCTCGGCGAGCCTGTCCGCGACCAGCGGCCGCTGGGAGAGCAGGTAGAGCGCGAAAGACAAGGTGTTGGCGGTGGTCTCGTGTCCGGCGAGCAGCATGGTGAGCACCTCGTCGCGCAGCTGGGCGTCGTCCATGCCCTCGCCGGTGTCCTCGTAGCGGGCGTCCATGAGCATCTGCAGCAGGTCCTCCCGCGGCTCCGACGAGGCCCGTCGCTCGGCGATGATCTCGTTCACGACTGCATCGAGCCGCGCCAGCGCCCGCCGGCCCTCGAGGTTGGCGGGGGTGGGCCACTTCCAGGGCATGGGCAGCGCCGAGGTGACCATGCGGTCGAACGCGTCGATGATCGCGTCCAGGCCCTCGCTGACGACCGCCTCGACCGGCGCGATGTCGTGGCTGAACAGGGTGTCGCAGGCGATCCGCAGGGTGAGGCGGCTCATGTCCTCGGCCACGTCGATCTCTCGGTCCAACGCCGAGTCCCACTCGGTCGCCAGCTCGGCGGCCCGGCGTACCATGGTCCGGGCGAAGCCGTCGACGATGCCCTTGCGGAACGCCGGCTGGGCGATCCGACGCTGGCGCTTCCAGTGCTCGCCTTCCGCGGTGAGCAGGCCCTGGCCGAGCATCGTGCGCAGGATCTGGTAGCCGCGGCTGGACTTGGCGTAGCGGTCCTCGTGGCGGAGGAACACGTGCTGGAGGTGCTCGACGCGGTTGAGGTGCAAGGTGTTCAGGAAGGCCATGCGCATCCAGACCGCGTCGCCGTGCTCACGGCGGGCCTCGAGGAACAGACCGAGCACGTCCTGCTGGGCGCGAGGCAGGTGGCCGAGGAGGTGGGCCGAGGGCCAGGTGGCCGCGCCGGTGGCGGGGGCGTCGAGCAGGGCGGTCGCGCTCATGGCAGACTCCAGTTGCGAGTGAATGCTCATATTCAATATGCGAGTTAATACTCGCTTCTCAACTCGCGTTCGCACCTCGGAGCTGCCATGTCCACGACCCCGTCCACGCGCAGAAAGAAGCCTGTCCAGGCCCGATCGCGCCAGATGGTCGAGACGCTGATGCAAGCGACTGCTCGCGTTCTGGTCGAGGACGGGTACGAGAACCTGACGACCAATCGCATTGCGAAGACCGCAGGCGTGAGCGTCGGCTCGCTCTACCAGTACTTCCCGAACAAGCAGGCGCTGGTCATGGAGCTGGCCCGGCGCCACAACCAGGAGATGATGGACTCCCTGGCCGAGCACGTCGCCACCCTGCTCACGGCCCCCATCCCCGAGGCGGTCCGCACCTACGTGCATGCGACCATCACCCACCACGCCCGCGAGCCCGAGCTGACCCAGGCGCTGACGGTGCAGCAGCTCTCCCTGGGCCTCGATCTGGTCGCCGACAGCCTGCAGCGAGCCAAGCCCCTGGTGCACGCCTGGCTCACCGCCCACAAGGCGGAGATCCTGCCCGAGAACCTGGAGCTCGCGACCTGGATGCTGATCCACCTGGTCGAGTTCACGATCCACGGCGCGCTGGTGGAGGATCCTGCTCTCCTGGCCGCTCCAGCGTTCGAGGACGAGCTCGTGCTGGTGGTCCTGCGCTACCTCGTCGGAGGCTGATGTCTGGGGGTTCAGCCTGCTAGCCCGCGATCCGTTGAGTCAAAGGGCAGCACCCGGAGGACCCCCTGGCGCCCCGCGACCCGATCACCAGCCCGGAAGAGGCGTTCCGCCACAGCTGGCTGGTGGAGTTCTCCACCTTCATCGGCCCGCCCACGGTGGTGCTGGCCGTGTGGGTCTGCTTCCTCGCCGGCTGGCCGTGGGAGGGGGTGCTGGTCCTCGGCGCGTACATCGGGTTCAACCTCGTCTGGAGCCTGCTGGAGGCGCGACGGCTGCCCATCACCCGAGGGTCGCACCCCCGCGCCATCGCCAACTTCGTCTTCATGTTCGGGATCTTCGCCAGCCTGGCTCACACCGACGGCGCGTGGATCATGGCCCTGCCCACCATGTTCGGCTCCCAGGGCAGCCCCACCATGCGCCAGGCGCGCTACGTGCGCATCCTCGCCCTGCTCGGCATCGCACTCGGCAGCTTCACCGCCGGGATCCCCTGGACCCAGGTCGCGACGCTGCTGGTCGGGCTGGGCCTCGTAGGCACGGTGAGCGAGCGCCTCTACCAGCCGCTCCTCCAGGCGTTCATGGTGAGCCGGGAGCGCCAGGCGGCGCTGGACCAGAGCAACGCCGAGCTCGAGCGCGCGCTGGAGGCCCGCAAGACCTTCCTCGCGACCATGTCCCACGAGATCCGCACCCCCATGAACGGCGTGCTCGGCATGGCTCAGCTCCTCGACGGCACCGAGCTGGACGAGGAGCAACGCCGCATGCTCGCCGTGCTCCGGACCTCCGGCCAGGGCCTGCTCGCCATCCTCAACGACATCCTCGACATCTCCAAGCTCGAGGCCGGCCGCATGGCGGTCGACGAGCAGCCCACCGACGTCGCGACCATGGCGCGCCAGGTCACCGAGCTGCTCAGGCACGGAAGCCTCAGCCGGGACGTCATGCTGGAGGTCGTCGATGAGGGCGTTCCTTCCTCAATCCTCACCGACCCGCTCCGCCTGCGCCAGGTACTGGTCAACCTGATCGGAAACGCGTGCAAGTTCACCGCCGAGGGGAGCATCATCGTCCGCCTGCGCTGGGCCGACGACACGCTGTGCGTCGCGGTCGAGGACACGGGCATCGGCATCCCCGAGGCCACCTGCGAGCGGCTCTTCCAGCCGTTCGAGCAGGCCGACGCGGGCACGACCCGTCGCTACGGCGGCAGCGGCCTCGGACTCGCCATCTCCCACCGTCTCATCGACCTGATGGGCGGTCGCATCTCCGTCGAGAGCACCGTCGGCGAGGGCTCGATCTTCGCGTTCTCGCTGCCCGCTCCCGAGACCGACGAGATCTCCATGGTCAGCGAGCTGTCGATCTCGCTGGACCACGACGCCTCGCGGGTCCTGCTCGTAGACGACAACCGCACCAACCTGATGGTCGCCAGCGCCATGCTCCAGCGCCTCGGCTGCGAGATCGTCGCCCTCGACGGAGGCCAGCAAGCCCTGGATCACCTCCAGCGCGACCGCGACTTCGACCTCGTGCTGCTCGACTGCCAGATGCCCGAGGTGGACGGGTTCACCACCTGCGAGCGCCTGCGGGAGCGGGGCTGGACCGGCCCGGTGCTCGCGCTGACCGCCGGCGTCACCGACGAGGAACGCACGCGCTGCCTCGAGTCCGGCATGGACGACGTACTGCACAAGCCCACGTCCATCGAGGCCCTCCGCCGCGCCCTCGCCACCTGGACCGAGGGGCGCCGGGACCGCAGCCGGCTGGCGTAGGCTGGGGGACCGCGGTGCTCCCTGGTGAAGGGGCGCGTCGGCGCCCCTCCCGGGCGGCCTCAGCCGCCGAGCTTCTGGAGCATCCGATCGATACGCCGGAGGTTGTGCTGCTGGGCCTGCCCGCCGGGGAGGTCAACCAGCTGCAACACCGTCAGCGTCTCTGCCGCCGAGCCCCGGGCGATCTCGAAGTGGTGCGTCTGGGCCTTGCCCCGTCGGAGGCTGCCCTCTGCGATGATCAGTGCCACCGAAGCCGAAGCCCGCACCGCCTGGTTCTTCAGGTCCGAAGTTCCTCCTGGCCAACGGCTTCGAAGCGAGGTCCGGAGGAGGTCGCGGGCACGGGAGCGAGTGGACGCGGGCACGAAAGCCCCGAAGGACACGAGGCCACGGGACCACGTGTGGAACGCGCCCTCGAGGTGGACGACTCCGCGATTGCGCGAAAGACGTCCTCGCTGGCCAACCGAGGCATCCCGTCCGGAGCCGGACGATCCAGCCCCGCTACTCCAGCACCGGACACGGGCCGGGCTCGGACCAGGTGCCGCGGGTGCCGTCTTCCTGGGCCCAGGTCCAGCGGGTGCAGGTGGGCGCCTGGGCCCACGACTCGCCAGGACGCCGCTTCTCCCTGTGTTTCAGGCACTCCTCCACCCGCTCCGCGTCCTTCTGGCTCGCGGTCGGCGCAGGCAGGGTGTGGATCTGGAGCTCGACCGTCGCCTGCTGGACCGTGACCAGCGCAAAGCCGAGGTCGCAGAAGCTCTCCGACTCGATCTCGGCCAGGGCGCGCGCTTCGCCGTCGGCCGTGTCCTTGCCCGGTCCGGTGACCTTGCCGCCGGCCCCGACCACGACAGCGAGCGTGCCCGGATCCACCCGCGCGACCTGGGTGTTGTGGTCGTGCCCGGACAGGTAGAGCGCCGCGTGGGGTCCGACGACCTCGTCGAGCACCCGCCGCAGGGCCGCGCCGTCCTTGGGGCCCTGGCCGATCTTCACGCCGAGCAGGTTGTAGTCCCAGTAGTCGCCGGCCTGGCCGTGCTCGCCGTGGGAGAGCCACGGGTGGTGGCCGACGACCATGGTCGGGCCGGTGCCCGGGGCGGTGAGACCCTCGATGAGGGTGTGGAAGCGGACCAGCCCCTCGTCGCGGCGGCGAGCGTCGCCGGCACATCGCACGCCGTCCTCGTCGCCGGGTCGGCAGGCGCGCACGAGGTAGTTCGTGTCCAGCCCGACCAGCCGCCCCTCGCCGACCGTGGTCGCCCAGAAGTGGCTGTCGCCGCGCACGTCGAGGCCCTGGGCCGCCAGCCGCCGCAGCTCGCCGAGCTCGCGCTGGACCCGGTCGAGGTGGGGCGGCTTGACGATGGGGAACGTGCCCCAGTCGTGGTTGCCGGGCACGTAGTACTGGGGCCCGACGTCGGACCACATCTCGGCAAAGTTTCGGAGGAACGCCGAGTCTACGGCCTCGTTGATGCCGTGCTGGTAGATGTTGTCGCCCAGCAGCACGACTCCATCGCACTCCCCGCCACACACCCGCACGGCGTGATCGTGCACCGCGAGCGGCCCGTCGCCCACCGCGGCCTCGTTTCCGGGCTGGCGCACTCCGGCATCGCCGAGGAAGAGCAGGCGCACGGCGGAGTCCTGGCCGCCGAAGTCGCTGAAGATGCCGGACACCGCGCGCCGGGTCATGAGTCGCCGCCGCTGGTCCTTGCAGTCGACCTCGGCCCCGGGCTCGGGGGGCAGATCCGCCTCGTCCACCGCCCACTCACAGGCGGGGTCCACCGGATCGGCCAGCTCCTCGGGCGGGGCCCGGAGCTTCGACAGGCCGCTCGCGCAGCCGACGAGCACGATCAGCGGGAACAGGGTTCGCACGGCACCTCCAGCCGGGACGGTACTACCATCCGTGGCTAGACTGAGGCATGACCGAGCCCCGTCACCTCCCCGTCCCCGACGACCTGGCCGAGCTGGTCAAGGCCGCCATTCGCGCCGAGCAGCGTGCGCCCGGCTTCCTGGGCGAGGACCCCGACGACGAGCTGCCCGAGGTCGAGGAGGAGGAGGACGCCCTCTTCGCCGACCACGACGCGGTGCGCGGCCACGGGCGCGGCGCCTACGTGTTCGACCACGCCGAGGCGCGCAGCCGCAGGGTCGACGCGATGGAGCTCGCCGACCCGGACCGCGGGCCGATCCCCCTGCCCCCCGGCGGCGCCGATGCGGACGCGATCGCCCTGGAGCTGGGGAAGAACGCCGAGGACTGACCACCCCTCACGGGCAGGGCATGTCCAGCCACAGGGCCATGTTGTTGTCCTCCGCGCACTCCACCTGCCGACCCCACTGGGTGCCGTCGTCGTCCACCCGCACGACCAGGCCCTGGGCACCGGTGATGACGTCCACGGGCAGCTCGACGACGGTGGTGGGCAGCACCTCTCCGTCCTCGATCGGACCCTGGATCCAGCCGGTGTGGATGCGGGTCTCTCGCTCGTCGTCGAGGCGGTAGATCGAGTACGGCAGGTCCTGACCGCTGGGGGTCAGGCCCACGTTGCCGAACTGCAGGGCGACCCGGGCGACCCCGTGCGGCGAGCAGGTGGACACGCACAGGTCGGTGGCCTGCACGCGCAGATCGGTGAGCGCGCTGTCGACCGAGGGGCGCGCCCGGTAGACGTTGTGCACCAGCCACCACGGGTCGGGGCGCGCGGGCACGGAGCCGTCGGGGAGGATGTTGGTGACCGCGAAGTCATGGGTGTGCCAGGTCGTCCCCGACTTCATCCAGCCCGAGCCGGCGTGGCCGA
>CALATR010000154.1 GCA_937891875.1 uncultured Pseudomonadota bacterium
ACCGTGCTCACCCTCACCTCCCGCGATCAGGACCCCTACACCTGGATCATCGCGGTGCACGCCCACGGCAACAAGCTGGACGTGGTCGAGGCGTGGCTGTCCTCCCCCGAGCAGGCCGAGCGCTTCGGCAGCGCCGTGCGCGACGTGATCGCCGCCCGTGGAGGTGAGGCATGAGGCGCGCGCTGACCCTGCTCCTGGCCCTCGCCCTCACCGCCCCGGCGCTCGCCGCGGACGAGCCCGAAGAGTCCACCGAGAACGCCGAGAAGCCCGATCCGGCCGCCATGCTCGAGGGCTCGGCGATCTCGGCCTCGCTCACCCTGCGGGTCGACGACAAGAAGGCCGCCGCCCAGAAGGCCATCGCGCTGGCCGAGGAGACCGGCGGGTGGTTCTCCCACTTCGAGCCCACCCGGGTCGACGTGCGGGTGCCGACCGCGGACACCGACGCCGTGCTGGACGCCCTCGCCGAGCTCGGCGACGTGGTGGGACGCAGCTACCAGCGCACCGACCACAGCGAGGAGATCGCCCAGCTGGACGCGCGCATCGAGGGCCGCGAGAAGGTGCTCGCGCGCTACCGCGAGGTGCTCGACAGCGCCAAGGCCAACTCCGTCGTGCAGGTGGAGCGCCAGATCACCCAGGCGGTCGCCGAGCTCGAGCGGCTCAAGGGCAGGCGTCGGTTCCTGGAGAACCGGCTCGGCCACAGCACCCTCACCGTGTCCTTCCAGTTCCGCGACCGCAGCGCCCCCCGGCGCGACGGGTCCAGCAGCTTCGCCTGGCTCAACACCATGAACATGGCCGACCTGCTCCACGACGTGCGCACCGGCGAGCGCGCCAGCCGCTCCATCGTCGACGTGCCCACCCCCGACGGATTCTCCCCCTACCGCAAGCGCGGCCGCTTCCAGGCCATCACCCCCGACGACGTCGTCTTCCGCGTGCGCTCCGCGAAGAACAAGCCCCAGGCCGAGCTGGGCTTCTGGGCCGAGGCCCTCAAGGAGCGCCAGATCGCCGCCGGCTACACCGTGCTCTCCGAGGAGACCGTCAGCGACGGCAAGACCTACATCCTCGAGCTCGGCGCCGCGAACGGCCCGCAGGATCAGACCTACGTCATCGGCCTGCAGGTCCACGGGAGGAAGCTGATCCTGGCCGAGGCGACCGGAGAGGCGGAGCGGTTCGTGGAGCGGCGGGAGGCGGTGCTCGGGAGCTTGAAGGGGATGTGAGCACGGCGCGAGGTGGGGGCCGGGGAGCGGAAGGGCGCAGCTGATGCGTCACACCCCCACCACGAAGGCACGAAGACGCGGAGGGCCACGGAGGGGAGAGTGGTGGGCAGCACCCGCTTCAAGAAGCCCGTTTTCGAGCCCTATCCCCATGGACTCCGTGGCCCTCTGTGCCTCCGTGCCTTCGTGCCTTCGTGGTGAGGGCAGGGCAGACCGCGCGCAGCACCGAGGTCTTGCCCTTCTCACCCCTCCCAATACCAGACCGTCGTCTCCACCCCTCCACTCCCCGAGCACTCCGTCACCGACACCAGCCGCTCGCCGATCTGGGTCCCGAACACCGCCGCATCGACCCGGGTGCTGAAGCTGCGGTGCTGCAGGGTCCTCGCGGGGGCGGCTTCGGCGATGTGGCCGTCGGCGTCGAGGCGGCGGGCGACGCGCCAGAAGTAGTCGGCATGCAGGCCGGCGGTGGGCGTGGGGAGGATGAAGCCGAAGAGGGCGTCGGACGCCGATCGTGCGGCGTCGCGGGACGGGCCGTGGGCGTGGCACAGCTCGCCCAGGCGAACCAGGGTGCGCGCCTGGAGCAGGCCGTCGCGGAGGCCCGCTTGCAGGTGAGCGGACACGTCCAGCTCGGCATCACCGCCGCGAGCTGCCACGTCCTGGGCACGCGCCCGCGCCAGATCCCGCTCCGCATCCGTCGCCCGGACCAGACCCAGCGTCTGGTCATCCCGGGGAGTCCACATCATGGTCACCTCCACCACCGAAGCTCGACTGTACTCCGGCGACACCTGGGCGGTGCAAACCGCGTGTCTACCCGAAGTCCTCGAACCCGGAGTGTGCCGTGTCCCCTGCCAAGATCGCCCTCGTCACCGGAGCCAACCGCGGCATCGGCCTGTCCCTCGTCAAGGCGCTGCAGGCGCGCGGCATGGACGTGATCGGCGCATGCCGCCACGACAGCGAGGCGCTCGCCTCCACCGGCGCCCGTGTGGAGCGGCTCGACGTCACCTCCCCGGAGTCCGCCGAAGCCCTGGCGGAGCGCCTCGGGGACACCCGGATCGATCTCTTGATCAACAACGCCGGCGTGCTCCGTCAGGACCAGCTCGGCGCGCTCGACTTCGACAGCCTGCGGACCCAGTTCGAGGTGAACAGCCTCGGCCCCTTGCGCGTCACCCAGGCACTCCTCGGCAAGCTCGCCCCCGGCGCCAAGGTCGCGGTGGTCACCAGCCGCATGGGCTCGATCGCCGACAACACCTCGGGCGGCATGTACGGCTACCGGATGTCGAAGGCCGCCGCGAACGCCGCCGGCAAGTCCTTGGCGATGGACCTGAAGGATCGCGGACACCCGGTGGTGATCCTGCACCCGGGGTGGGTGAAGACCGACATGACCGGTGGCAGAGGACACTTGGGGCCGGACGAGTCCGCCGCCGGGCTGCTGGACCGGATCGACGCGGTGGACCTGACCAGCACGGGAACGTTCCACCACGCCAACGGCGAGGAGCTTCCCTGGTAGTCGCTGGCACGTCCTCTGCATCCTTGGACGGCGTTCGTCCTCATCGCGCCCGCCGGCCGGGTCGGAGGCGCTGTTGAAGCAGGGAGACGCCATGCGCGCCCGAGTCATCTACGAGTCGCTGTACGGCAACACCGAGCGGGTCGCCCAGGCCGTCGCGCGCGGCCTCGCCGGTCGCTCGGACGTGGTCGTCGACGTGGTCGAGGTCTCCGCGGCGGACGGCAGCCTGGATGGCATCGATCTGCTTGTGGTCGGCGGACCCATCCACGCCTGGGGCATGTCCCGTGCGAGCACGCGCGACTCTGCGCGTCAGGACGCACAGCGGCTGGGCCTCGCGGTGGTGTCGCGCGAAGGCGGCATCCGCGACTGGCTCGATCGGCTCGTGGGGGCTCCGCCGGGACTGCAGGCGGCGACCTTCGACACCGCGATCCGGCTGTCGCG
>CALATR010000155.1 GCA_937891875.1 uncultured Pseudomonadota bacterium
CATGGGCAACCTCGGCTGCACCACCCACGGCGCGACCATGGTGATCCCCGCGCCCTCGTTCGAGCCCCAGGCGACGCTGGCCGCCATCGCGGAGGAGGGCTGCACGAGCCTGTACGGCGTGCCCACCATGTTCATCGCCCAGCTGGGTGCTGACGACTTCGAGGCGTACGACCTGTCTTCCCTGCGGACGGGCATCATGGCGGGCTCGCCGTGTCCGGTCGAGGTGATGAAGCAGTGCATCGCGCGGATGAACCTGTCCGACGTGACCATCGCCTACGGCATGACCGAGACCTCGCCGGTCAGCACGCAGACGGCGGCGGACGACGCGCTGGACAAGCGGGTGCGCACGGTCGGTCGGGTGCACCCCCACGTCGAGATCAAGATCGTCGACCCCGAGACCGGCGAGACGGTGCCGCGCGGCGTCCCCGGCGAGTTCTGCACGCGCGGCTACTCGGTCATGCAGGGCTACTGGAACGACCCGGAGCGCACGGCCCAGGCGATCGACGAGGACGGCTTCATGCACACGGGCGATCTCGCGACGATGGACGAGGACGGCTACGTCAACATCGTCGGGCGCACGAAGGACATGGTGATCCGCGGCGGCGAGAACGTGTACCCGCGCGAGATCGAGGAGTTCCTCTACGGTCACCCGCACATCCGCGACGTGCAGGTGGTGGGCGTGCCGGACCGCAAGTACGGCGAGGAGCTGATGGCCTGGGTGCAGCCCGAGCCGGGCAAGTCGGTGACGGCAGACGACGTCCGCGCGTTCTGCCACGGCAAGATCGCCCACTTCAAGATCCCCCGGTACGTCGCGGAGATCGACGACTTCCCGATGACGGTGACGGGCAAGATCCAGAAGTTCAAGCTGCGGGATCGGGCGATCGAGGAGCTGGGGCTGGCGGGGGAGATCGAGGAGACGGCGTAGGTCGCGAGGGAGTGGCGGGTCGGGGATCCGCTGGCGGGGAGTCGTGTGGCTGCCGGCGGGCCGGGATCCGCGAGCGGGGAGTCGCGTTGCTGCGAGCGAGGGAGTGGAGGCTCGGTCTCCAGTCTCCAGTCTCCAGCTTCAGCCGGCTTGGGAGCGGCGCTGCGATCACCGAGGTTCCGCCTCGGAGCGCCTCTGGGATTCGTCCCAACCGCGGCCCCCAACGTTCGGACCACCGCTGCCTTGCCTCCCGCACCTTCGACTTGACTCCGCTCACGAAGCGCTCTGGGACTGGAGACTGGAGACTGGAGACTGGAGACCGGCCCGCCACTCCAAGCTGAGCCGCTCACCACCGCCGTCGCTGGCCCGACCGATCCGCGGCCCGAACGATCCCCGACCGGCCACTCCCGCCCTACGCCAACCAGATCATCCCGATCAGCACCGCCGCTATCATGACGAACGCCGGGTGCACGTTGAGGTAGAGGGCGGCGAAGCTGGCGACGGCGAGCAGGGCGCCTTGCCAGTGGCGCACGCCTCCGGGGGTGAGGCTGACCGCGACGAAGAAGAGCATGCCGACCACTGCGGGCTTGGCGCCGGCGAGGGCGCCCTTCACCAGGTCGCTGTCCTTGAACTTGATGAGCACCACCGCGAGCGCCAGCATCAGGCCCGCCGACGGGGCGATGACCCCGGCCAGCGCGGCCAGGGCGCCCAGGGGGCCGGCCTCGTCCCAGCCCACGTAGACGGCCATCTTGGTGGCGATCGGGCCGGGCAGGGCGTTGCCGACCGCGAGCCCCTCCAGGAACTCCTCGTCCGAGAGCCAGCCCGAGCCGACCACCTCGCGCTGCATGAGCGGGAGCATGGACGGGCCGCCGCCGAAGCCGAGCAGGCCGACCTTGGTGAAGCCCCAGAACAGCTGGAGGTAGATCATGCGTCCGCCGCGACGTCCGAGGGCTCGGCGTCGGGCTCACGGGTGAAGCCCGCGGCCTCCATCAGCGCCTTCTTGCGGTCCTTGCTGGGCTTTCCGCGTGCTGCCTTCTGCCGCTTCGGCTTGTGCTCGACCGGACCGCGCACCGGACGCTCCAGGATCCGGTTCACCGTGACGCCGGCCATCGTCATGCCGAACATCGGCGGCATCCAGCTCGAAGAGCCCTGCACCTGGTGGCGACTCTCGCAGCTGTGCACGGTGTTGACGTCCTTGTTGGGGCAGATGCAGCGGAAGGCCTCCTGGACCTCGCCGTCGAGCAGGTTCGGGGGCTCGTCGGTCCACACGCACTCGATGCCGTCCTGGATTCCGAGCGTTCGAAGCAGATCCCGGACCAGCCGCGCGAAGGGGTCGGTGTGGGTCCGGCTGATGTCGGTGACCTGGATGCGGGTCGGGTCCATGCGCCCGCCAGCACCCATCGCGGCGATGACCCGCTGGCCGCGCTGGTGGCAGGTGCCCAGCAGGTCGACCTTGGCGGTCATGTTGTCGATGCAGTCGAGCACCATGTCGTACTCGCGATCGAGGACCTCGTCCCGGGTGTCGCGGTTGTAGAACATGGGAAGCACGCGCACGTCGCACTTGGGGTTGATGGCCTTGACCCGCGCGCCCATGAGCTCGGCCTTCTTCTGACCGACCGTCTTGCGGGTCGCGTGCAGCTGGCGGTTGAGGTTGGTGATGCAGACGTCGTCGAAGTCGACCAGGGTCAGGTGGCCGACGCCGGCGCGGGCGAGCGCTTCGGCGGCGTACGAGCCGACGCCGCCCAGGCCGATGACACAGGCGGACGAGGCCTGCAGGCGGGCGTAGCCCTCGCGACCGACGAGCAGCTCGGTGCGATGGAAGGGATGCATGCGCACGGGCACCTCCGAGGCGGGCACCTAGCCTGCTGGGTCGAGGTGCGGCACCACCTGCGTCCGCAGCGTGCAGCCGCGGCGGCGTGAGCAGAGCTACCGTGGGCCGTGGCTTGCATTGCATGGATTGTTGATGTGCCATAATGCAAACATGCAAAACAACCCAGGAGGATCCATGTCCAAGCCGAATGCCAAGCTCTCGAACCTCACCGATGGCTTCCGCAGCGCCATGCTCGTCACTCATGATCAGGACGGCAGCCTGCGGGCTCGCCCGATGGCGCTTGCAGAGGTGGAAGACCCCAAGGTGCTGTGGTTTGCGACCCTGCAGACCTCGGGGAAGGTCGACGAGCTGCGCGACGACAGCCGGGTGGCCGTGACCCTGCAGGGCAGCAAGCGGCAGGTCTCGCTGACCGGCCGTGCCGAGGTCGTGATCGACGCGGACAAGATCGACGCCATGTGGAAGGACAGCTGGCAGGTCTGGTTCCCCGAGGGGCGCGACAGCGCGATCGCCCTGGTCAAGGTCTCGGTGGAGTGCGGTGAGGAGTGGGACGCGACGCTCGAGGACGCGGCCGAGTTCCTGTACGAGGCCGGCAGACAGCTGCTGACCGGCGAGAACCGGGACGCGGGTTCGCCCGGCGAGCACCGTACCGTCAGCTTCTGATCCTGGCTCTCCGGAGGGGTCCGCAGAGCGTGAGCCGCGCTGGCCCAGCAGGTTACGGCCCGCAGCCAACCTGCTGTCGGAGTCGTCATGCCTGCCCCTCTCCAGCTGAAGAGCTTCCTGTCCGGTGCCTGGGTCTCCGGCGACGGCCCGCAGTCCGTGCTCTACGATGCCGTGACTGGCGAGCCCATGGCCGAGACCTCGACCCGGGGCATCGATCTGGGTGCGGCGATGGCCTACGCTCGGGACGTCGGCGGGCCGGCCCTGCGCGCGATGACCTTCGCCCAGCGCGGCGCGCTGCTGGAGCGGCTCTCGGTCGCCATCCACACCCACCGGGACGAGCTCATCGAGCTGGCCCAGCAGAACAGCGGCAACACCCGCGGGGACGCCAAGTTCGACATCGATGGGGCGTCCGGCACCCTCATGGCCTACGCCAAGTGGGGCCAGGCGCTGGGCGATCGCACCTTCCTGCTGGACGGCGACCAGGAGCGCTTCTCGCGTTCCAAGCGTTTTCTCGCCCAGCACGTCCAGGTTCCGCGCCAGGGCGTGGCGGTGCACATCAACGCCTTCAACTTCCCGGCGTGGGGTCTCGGCGAGAAGGCTGCGGTCGCGCTGCTCGCGGGCATGCCCATCCTCGCCAAGCCCGCCACCGCCACCGCCGTCGTGACCGAGCGTATCGTGCGGATCTGGGCGGACGAGGCCGATGTTCCGGCTGGCGTCGTCTCGCTCCTGTGCGGCTCCGCCGGCGACCTGCTCGACCACCTGGGCCCCCAGGACGCGGTCGCGTTCACCGGCTCCGGCGACACCGGTCGCATGATCAAGGGTCACCCCAAGGTCCTGGAGCACAACGTGCCGGTCAACGTCGAGGCCGACTCGCTCAACGCCGCGGTGCTGGGCCCGGACGTGGAGGTGGGCTCCGACACCTTCGAGATGTTCGTGGGCGACGTCGTCCGCGACATGACCCAGAAGGCCGGCCAGAAGTGCACCGCCACCCGGCGGATCTTCCTGCCTGCGAACACCCTGCAGGCCGCGCTCGAGGTGCTCACCGATCGCCTCGACCAGGCGGTCGTCGGCCACCCGAGCGAGCGCGCCACCACGGTCGGTCCGCTGGCCTCCAAGGCCCAGCAGCAGGACATCCAGGCCGGCATCGACAAGCTGTCGAGCGTGGCCGAGCGCGTCTGGGGCAACCCGTCCGCCGCCCCTGACCACGGCTACTACGTCGCCCCCGCCCTGTTCCGCTCCAACGACGGCGTCGACGCCCCGTTCGTGCACGAGCACGAGGTCTTCGGCCCGGTCGCCACGGTGCTGCCCTGGGGCGGCGAGGCGGGCGAGGTCGTGAAGATGGTCGCCAAGGGCGGCGGGGGCCTGGTCTGCAGCCTCTACACGGACGACGCCGACTTCGGCGGACAGGTGGTCCTGGGCCTCGCGGCCTGGCACGGCCGGATCTACTGGGGCTCGCGCAAGGTCGCGGACCAGGGGTCGGGGCCGGGGACGGTCATGCCGGGCCTCGTGCACGGTGGCCCGGGCAAGGCAGGCGGCGGCGAGGAGCTGGGCGGCCTGCGGGGGCTGGGCTTCTACATGCAGCGGTGTGCGGTGCAGGGGGACACGCGGCTTCTGACGCAGGTTCTCGGCGGGTAGGGGTGTCGCTGCGGGAGCGGCGGGACGGTGCCGCGAGAGCGAGGTCGCGTGGCTTCTACCAGGGGAGTGGAAGGGCGGTGTGGTGAGAGAGGGGTCGCGTCGCTTCCACCAGTGCAGTGGAAGGGCGGTGTGACGAGAGAGGGGTCGCGTTGCTTCCAACGAGGGAGTGGCGGGCCGGTCTCCAGTCTCCAGTCTCCA